>CAMBEF010000015.1 GCA_945865495.1 uncultured Bacteroides sp.
CGCCATAACAATCCTTCTGTACGGGCAATACCTTTTTAATGCATTCTATCTTGGATTTACAATAGGAATCAGCCCTGTTATAGGCTTTCAGTTTGGAGCAAAGAGAAAGAAAGAACTAAAGAATATATACAAAGTATCTTTTATATTTGTCATGTGTTCGTCACTGATACTTACATTGGCAGCAATACGGCTGTCCACACCTATCGTATCAGTATTCACGCATGATGCCGCTACATTTGCACTTGCTTCATCAGGCTTCAGGATATTTGCATTTAACTTTTTATTCAGCGGCTTTAACATTGCTTCATCGGGATTTTTCACGGCATTGTCCAACGGACGTGTGTCTGCGGTCATATCGTTTGCCCGCACGCTCGTATTCACTGTAGTCTCACTGCTTGTTCTGCCTCAGATTATCGGGATTAACGGCGCATGGACTGCCATACCGGCAGCAGAGTTCCTTACGCTCATACTGTCGGCAGGCATGCATTTGAAATATTTTGTAAGAAATAATAAATATAATTACTTTGAATAATGACTGCAGACTTCTATCCGTTCAGCCTGCTTATATCCGCTGCTATCTCGCCGAGGATGCTGTTAATCTGAAGAGTTCCCTGATATGACTCCTCAGACTGCGCCTTGGTTGACTCTGAGTTAGCCGTAAGCTCTTCACTGAATGCTGAAAGACCTTCTATACTGTGCATTATCTGTCCGTTGGCACTGCGTACTTCATCTGTCTTGTGTGTCTGCTCATCAATTGAACCCGCGAGTGTATCAATGCTGCTTCCAAGTGTCCTGAACCTGCCGCTAACCATGCTGATACATTCAATCTGCTTTTCAATTACTGAATTCATATCCGATACGTTACTGCCGGTACTGTCTGTCTCCTGCTCAAGTTCGAGAATAATCCGGCTTATCTGTGCAGCCGCATCACCTGTCTGCTCGGACAGCTTCTTAATCTCGTCCGCAACCACTGCGAAGCCTTTTCCTGCCTCGCCTGCACGCGCTGCCTCAATTGAGGCATTAAGTGAAAGCAGGCTTGTCTGTTCTGCTATATCCGATATCATCGTAATTATTCCGTTTACCTGCTCAGCCTTTTCCTGTAAATTCTTCATGGACTCAATTACTCTGGCACTGCTGTCATTAAGCCTGTTGGAATTATCTGTAAGCTCATCCATGCTGTCCATTCCGTCTGATATATTCTGCTTTGAGGTATTGCATTCAGCAAGAACACTCTCTGAAAGACCTGTCATGTCATCAATGAGAGTCTGTATATTCCCCGTCATCTCCATCTGGCTCTGTATGCTCTGAGCTGTCTCCAATGTACCGGATGCAATATCATTGACACTTGATTTGGTCATCTCTGTGCGGTTACGCACGTCCTCTGACAATGCATTAATTTTTTCGACATTAGCGCTAACCTTACGGCTGATATCCACAATACGTTCATAGTCAGCATGCTGTTTTTCTTCACGCTCACTGATATCAGCAATCGCCTGATTATTAACGCGGATCAATATTCTTGTAGCTGCAACTGCGTACGCTGTAATCAATATAAGTACGATTACCTGAATCTCGAACTCTGTAATATCTGTTGCCGTATTGGAAATTCTGTCAAGATAATAAAAAACAAAAATGATATTCGCTGCTATTGATGCTGCTCCCGTAGCAAGTACAACCTTCCAGTCACGGTAAAGCGTCAGTATTATTATCATAGGAACAATATATACAAATGAGAGCTTCGTAACACTGGTAAGTATTGCAAATATATACATAACTCCATATCCCGCTGTTATTATATATTTGAGTACTGATGATTCACGGTTCTTAATATAAGTAAGCAGCGATATGACAAACGGCACTATAAGCAGAATGTCAAATACCATTATATATCCGACTGTCCTGTTGCCCTTTACAAGTTCGAGCATATATGCAGCAAACAGTATAAATACCAGTACCGCATAACATATCATTGATGTCTGGTTGACTTTGTGTTTTTCGTTAAATCTCTTTGTTTTCATATGCAGCATCTCCCTTTTGTCATTTGCCATTTATGCAAATATAGTTTAATATTACCATATTTTTCTCAGTAACTCAACGTGCGCCGCAATCTTGTTAAAATTTTATCATTTTTTTGGAAAAATAACACTTTTTTATTGCTTTTATCCGTTGATTATGTATAATTGTGGATAGAGAGTCCGGACAGCCGGACCTTATACTATTAAAGAAAGAGGTTAATGCAGGATGTCAAAAATTGATTTAAGCAAGTATGGTATTACTGGAACAACAGAGATCGTGTACAATCCTTCTTACGAGACATTATTCGAAGAAGAGACTAAGTCAGGTCTTGAAGGATTCGAGAAGGGACAGGTCAGCGAGCTTGGTGCTGTTAACGTAATGACAGGTATCTATACAGGTCGTTCACCTAAGGATAAGTTCATCGTTGTTGATGACAATTCAAAGGACACAGTTTGGTGGACATCTGACGAATACAAGAATGATAACCACCCGGCTACACAGGAAGCTTGGGCAGCAGTTAAGGATATCGCCATTAAGGAGCTTTCTAATAAGAGACTTTTCGTTGTAGATGCATTCTGTGGTGCTAACAAGGATACACGTATGGCTATCCGTTTCATCGTAGAAGTTGCTTGGCAGGCACATTTCGTAAGAAATATGTTCATTAAGCCTACAGCAGAAGAGCTTGAGAACTTCGAGCCTGATTTCGTTGTTTACAATGCTTCTAAGGCTAAGGTTGAGAACTACAAGGAGTTAGGTCTTAACTCAGAGACAGCAGTTATGTTCAACATAACAAGCAAGGAGCAGGTTATCGTTAATACATGGTACGGCGGAGAGATGAAGAAGGGTATGTTCTCTATGATGAACTACTTCCTTCCACTTAAGGGAATGGCTTCAATGCACTGCTCAGCCAACACAGATATGAACGGCGAGAACACAGCTATCTTCTTCGGTCTTTCAGGTACAGGTAAGACAACACTTTCAACAGATCCAAAGCGTCTCCTTATCGGTGATGACGAGCACGGCTGGGATGACAACGGTGTATTCAACTTTGAGGGCGGATGCTATGCTAAGGTTATCAACCTTGACAAGGATTCTGAGCCTGATATCTACAACGCTATCAAGCGCAACGCTCTTCTTGAGAACGTAACACTTGATGCTGACGGCAAGATTGATTTTGCTGATAAGAGCGTTACAGAGAATACTCGTGTATCTTACCCAATCGATCATATTAAGAACATTGTTCGCCCAATTTCTTCTGCTCCAGCAGCTAAGAACGTAATCTTCCTGTCAGCAGATGCATTCGGCGTACTTCCTCCTGTATCTGTTCTTACACCAGAGCAGACACAGTACTACTTCCTGTCAGGATTCACAGCTAAGCTTGCTGGTACAGAGCCTACACCAACATTCTCAGCTTGCTTCGGTCAGGCATTCCTTGAGCTTCACCCAACAAAGTATGCTGAGGAGCTTGTTAAGAAGATGCAGAAGAGCGGCGCTAAAGCTTATCTTGTTAACACAGGATGGAACGGAACAGGCAAGCGTATCTCTATTAAGGATACTCGTGGTATCATTGATGCTATCCTCAACGGTGATATTCTTAATGCTCCAACAAAGAAGATTCCTTTCTTTGACTTTGAGGTTCCAACAGAGCTTCCTGGTGTAGACACAGGTATCCTTGATCCTCGTGATACATACGCTAACGCTTCTGAGTGGGAAGAGAAGGCTAAGGATCTTGCTTCAAGATTCATCAAGAACTTCGCTAAGTATGAAGGTAATGAAGCTGGTAAGGCACTTGTTGCTGCAGGTCCACAGCTCTAATTATCTGATGCTTATCTGATGATATGCATATAACTTAATTATAAAAATAACTCCGAGCAGCCGGTCATGTACCGGTGGCTCGGAGTTCTTTATTTGTATTCTACATTGTATCTGACAGAGCCACCCGCCTGAATGCTTCCGTCTTAAGCACTGACACACGCCTCAGACACTTCTCCTGCCTTAAGCGCTCCATTCTCAATTGAAACTGTCATCTGTATCTCATGCCGCTCACCCGCTGATGCCTGTGATACTGAAGCTTCACCGCCGTCACTGTCTGTCTGAGTCTGATTATTCTCATCCTCATCATCATACTGTGATTTGTACTTCTTGTGCTTCTTGGCAAGAACTGCCTGAAGCTTCGCCATCATATACAGCTTCGGGTTGAACTCCATAAGCTTTCTCTCATCCTTGGCAGGCACTTTGCCGCCCTTGGCTATGCGCATGGCTGTTTCATAAGCCTTAGCCTCTTCCTTGAACGCTTTGCTCATATTATCTGCCTGCTGCTGTGCAACTTCCATATTATGCTGCATAACCTGCTGCATAAATGCATTCACGCGGTTCTTCTCGGCAAGCTTATCCGTATCCGTAAGTGACTTCTTAACCTCATCCGACAGCTCAAGCCTCACACCATTAATGGTGATGTAGCCTCTCTGTACAGTTCTGCTTACCGATGCAGAATCTGTAAAATGAATTATGAATGTGCCGTTCTTACCTCTGCTTATTCCAAGGTAATCCCTGCCTGATTTTGCGACATCACTGCTGCCCGACTTCTGTCTTGCATATGCGTCATCCGTTATGCTGACTGTATCCGAACCGGCTGTATCTGAAGTATCACCTGCTGACACCTTCAATGCAACATCTGAAGCCCTGCCGGATACTGTATCAGCCTTCCTTACCGTTTTTGCAGTACTTCTGCCGCCATTATATTCTTCATTCCCGTAACAAGCCATATAATTATTGTAAGTATTGTATGCCGCCACACTCATAATATTCTCCATTCCGCAAGTAAGCCCTAATAGTTAAAGTCAATCTTGATTCCCTTAAGGTCCTCATTAATGAGCTTCTCATCATTAAGCATCTTCTGAATATGCTTCTGTACTTCTTCTACATTATTAACGTCCTTCTTAGACAGACCATTATTAATGTCAAGCATATCCGTCTTTGCATCATTTCTGATAATCTCACGCTGCTCCTTGGCATCCTGCTTTGACTCATCTATGCGTTCCTGCTGCTCACTGCGCTCTTCCTTTGCCCTATCTATGCGCTCCTGCTGCTCATCACGCTTATCAGCAGCCTCTTCTGCCTTCTTCTGCTCTTCCTCCATCTTCTTGTCGATGTTCTCTTTGGCATCATCTATAACCATTCCGAGCACATCCTTCTCCGCTGCATCAAGAATCTGGTCCGCAGAATCATCTGCCTTGAGCATATCCTGTGATTTAAGCTGGTCTATCTTGGAATCATGCACGCTTTCACTGATATCCATGAGCCTATACTCCGCCAGAGATATCTGGTTGCGTACCTCTCCCCTGTAGCCGTTCAGCATAAGCGCCTTGTCCTGATACTCTGTTCTCGGAGTATTCTGAAGCTCCTTAAGTCTTTCAATCTCTTCCTTTGAGAAATCGGCATAATCAGAACCATTGCTGTAATTCTGATACTTTTTGAGGAGTTCAAGATCCTTCTGCTCCTGTGAATCCGGATCTATATTATATTCCTCCTGAAGCTGCTTCTCTCTCTCATCAACATCCTTAAGAGACTGCTTATACTCCCTGAGCTTGTCTAACTGCTCCTGCTTATCCTTATTAAGTGCATCTATACCGTCTGCTGCCTTCTTATCGGCATCCCAGGCATCATTGATAAGCTTCATTGCCTGCTTTCTTGCCTGTTCTCTCTTCTGCTGGATACGGCTCTCAAGATCTGAGCCTTTGCCTGTCATATTGCCTGCAAACAATGTAATATTCTTTCCATTCGGACATGCAGCCTTCCCTGCCGTTCCCGCCGCCTTCTCCGCACGTGTGATACTGCTTCTGTGCTTCTGGCGTCTGCTCTTAGACTCCTCCTGAACAGCCTGCGTCGTGTTCTGCTGCTGATTCTGTGCTGCCCCTGTATTCCCTGAATTAATCGATATTGCCATAGCCTACCCCTTAAAATCTATGTGTTGTCCGACCTTCTGCTCACTGTCTGTAAGCACATTGTCACTCATCGACATCTGTGTGTAATCACCAATCTTCTTAATAAGATCTTCTATTGATGATGCCGTTATTGTAATTGTATCACTGTCCCCGTCATCATCCTCTTCTTTCAGCTTATCGCTGCGCTTCTTCTCCGCTTTCTTAGCTTCTGCCTTCTTGTCTGCCGCCTTCTTTGCTTCCTTCTTCTCGGCCGACTTCTTCTCAATACGTTCCTTCTGGGCTGCTGATGACTTCTCAAGGACCGCAAAGTACGATGCCGTTCCGTTATCATTAATCTGCATGCCAAAGCCCTTAACGTCAGCGCCTGACGCTGAGAGCGAGCTCTTAAGCTGTGATATTCCGCTTGCCGAGTTGGCTATTATCTGCTCATACTTTGCACGGTAATTCTCGTCCTCTGCCATTCTCTCAATCTTATCCTCATCAATAAGCACAACCATTCTGCCGGCATTGGCATAGCTTGATGCCTGTGACTTTGCCTGTTCCTTCTGGTCCTCACTTACAAGAATAAAATCCATATTGGAATACTTCTTCTGCAAATGTTCATAATACTTAGCTGCCTTATCACTTAATCTTGGAGTTCCGATTGTTCTTCCGGTTACATTAGTAGCCGCTCTCTTAGATGATGACGTCTCCTGTGCTGTATTCTCTGACTGCACTGTAGACGCATATGATGCTGCATTCGCAGCATTAGAAAATTCCGATACCATACCCATGTATATTCCTCCTTGTAACGTGGGACTGCTGTCCCATTAATCTGAGTATCCGGCCAAACTCCTTTTCAGCCTTTAATCTACATATATGATATCGGAATTATAGAAAGATTTATTAACCTACATGAACTTTTTCTTCTTGAAAAATATAATACATGCCACAACTACAATTATACTTAATGCGATAACGCACTGATATCCATAATCCCAGTATAATTCCGGCATATTCTTAAAATTCATTCCATACCAGCCCGCAATAAGTGTCAGCGGCAGGAATATTGTGGTAACCACCGTAAATATCTTCATAATACTGTTAAGATTATAATCAAGAGCCGCATTAAGCGCCTCCCTCAAGTGCACAAGATTCTCATTGAGCACCTGTGTATTGTCGCTCAGGCGCCCCGCTTTTGCAGTGAATATTCCTATATATCTCAGTTCAGAATCCTCAAAAACATTATTGGCATCCTGCTGGATTGCCTCACCAATATCAATGAGCTGTTCATAATAATGTTTCTGAATCGTAAGTTCGTTACGCATTCTGAATATCTCTCTGTTAATCTCAGGCTCTACGGAACCATTTACAAGACGTGCTTCCAGATGAGTGGTTCTCTCCTCAATCTTCTCAAGTGCTTCTGCACTGCCGTCAAGAAGGAGCTCCATAATCGAGCATATAATCTTCTCGAGTGTAACATTTTTCTCATACTTTTTGACCGCCTTTGAAAAAAGCTGTCCGACGCTGTCATCTTCATCCTCTATACGCACAAGTATAAACATTCCGCGCTTTATATAAAATCCGATTCTATCACGTCTGCCTTTGATATTCTTCATATCAAGCATGCTTACTATTCCGAAACTCACGTCATCATATGTATCCATACTTGTTCTGTGTCTCAATGAACTGCTTGCACACTCAAGTACTGTCTCATACGGAAGCCCAAGTTCATCATAATTATCCTTAAGCTCATTAAGTGTAATATACCCAAAGCTTGGTATATCTTCGTTCATACGTGCTATTACCGCTTCTCTTACTTCACCATTATCAATAACATAATACATATTCAGCTCCACTGTTATGCGTAATACTAATTAATGCCTCATCTGCTGACCGCATTAGGATATATATGCTGCATTGCTGCATCATCATACATTCTGTCCATTGTAAGCTGCCATGAAGATGACGCCTCTATTCCATTAGAACGCTGGTCATACCTTATAAGTGCCATCATTGAAACAACTATATTACATGCCATAAACACAACAAGCACCCATGTTATAATCTTCCCGATTTTGTCAGGAATACTCTCTATAAGATGTGAAAGCGGCGGATAAAGCCATTTTATCCATACAACAGCAGCTATTCCCCAGAAGAAGCAGTACAACAGATTAACTCGTCCTCCTATATTAAAAGGAATATGGCTGTAATCCCAGAATACTTTGCCAAATACAATCTCCGTAAACACGCTGCATGAATATTCATATACACCACCAAGGACTGTTCCAATCATGAAAATATATGAATCCGGTTTGTCTTTATCCTTATGAAGAATTGCAGTTGCAAGCGCTATGGCAATTCCCCAGACCAGACTGAACGGTCCCCATACGACACTGCTCCGGCTCATCCATATACCGGCGGTATAACGGCAGAATAATGTCTCAACAATATCTCCAAGGAATGCTCCTATCACAAACAGTAAAAACAGCTTATAAAAATTACAGCCGCTTGCAAAGCCTTCTTTTGCCCCCGCATCGCTTCTTTCTTCATTAAGCTTCGGATATGCTCCGGTAACCCTTCGCTCAACGTGGTCAAGAATAAAATGTCCGAGTCTGTATGTAACATTGATTATTCCACTGTGTATCACATTTCCCGCATCATTGCCTTCGACACTCTTATGCTCTCCATACAATGACGCTGATACGGATGTAACCATATCAACAGCAAGTATACACACAAGCACAATCATAACAACCTTAACAATAAAATGCGGGAACAGCCCCAGTAATGTCAGAAGAAGGCCGTTAAGCCATTTGACGGATACTGTGCCAAGTACTCCCCATAATACCGAAAATCTAAGGCATACATATCCGTCAATATTGAATCTGTATCCTGAATAGTCCCACCATTTGTGCTTCCTGAACTTTTCAAGTGTCTTGCCAAGGAACCACTGTATAATGGTTGCGAGGCCTGCACACCCTATAAAAAGATAAAGTGTATAATCCTTAAGCTCCCAGAATACAATTCCCATAAGTGCTGCAGATATACCATATATCAGACATACAGGTCCATTAAGGAATCCCCTGTTTACAAATCTGTGATATACAAGATCAGCAACTATAGTCTCTGCTACCCATCCGATGAATGAGTACACCAGAATAATAAATATAAGCTGGTAAAATGTAAATGCCATCCGCTGCTCCTATCTTTCTACATGAACTTTACAACATCTTCTATCTTCTTGCGCGGAACTACATAGTCTCTGTTATCATCAAGATAATACGAGAGCTTCTCATCATTACCGACTTCCACAATTGTGCTCTTATGTGTAGGATATCCAAAAGCAACCACACAATTCACAGTATACTCTTCACCTATTCCAAGTATTTTCTTAAGTTCATCCCTCTTCACATTATGCATTATGCAGCTTCCTATTCCGTGATTCCATGCTGCAAGAGTCATATTGCTTATTGCAAGTCCCGCATCGGTTCCCGTTATTGCATTCTTAAGCTTATTATCCTCAAGTACCGCAATAAACATTACCGGATGCTCTCCGTCCTTTGGCTGCCCCTGTTCAGGCGGAAGAGATGCAGCCCATCTTGTAATTGCAAATATCTCTTCAACAAGCTTCTCATCTCTTACAACGATATATCTTAACGGCTGTCTGTTATTACCGCATGATGCATACTGCTGTGCACGCACAATGTCATTTACTGCATCATCCGGAATCTTCTTTGTCTGGTCAAATCTTCTGTACGTTCTTCTTGTCTTAAGTAACTCCATAAGTTCATTCTGCTTCATGATGACCTCTCCCATCTGTTTTTATTCTGTGTTTCCTGATTCCTGCTTTGTAATCTGTTAAGCATTCTCCTCATCCTTATCAAGAATACTCTCGATAAATGCTTCTACTTCATCTTTCTTCATTCCTAATGATACAGCTAATTCACCATATAAGCAATTCTTAGCCATCTTCATATAGCGTTCATCCATATTAACCGTCTTCTTGCCGGCTGCCGCTCTCTCCTCATTACGTCTGTACAAAGTCCTTATAATACGCACCCAGCCTTCGGCCTGTGCAGGCTCCATACACGCCTTGTACTGTGATTCTCTTTCTCTGTCGCCTGCCAGCTCAATCTCGCTTATCGTCGGTATCTTTTTTATAAAATCCATCGCCTCATCTTTTGTCATAATATTTCTTATCGGCGTACTATGCCCCTCAACCGGAATATACACAGTGCTGCTCTTTTCATATACAGGCTGCATTATATAATAAAGCACCTCACTGTCAATGCTGTCCAGCTTTGATATCTTCTCTATGCGGCATACACCATTATTGCCACATACAACCATATCTCCTTTTTCAAACATATGTCTCTCCATTTCTCTTATGCTTTTAATACTGATATGACACAAAAACCCATCCGCAGTATACATACGGATGGGCCTTCAAGCCTTCTTATATTATAGCACATATTAGGCTAAAAGTCAGCCGCACGTTGGCTTTTGGCTGATTTTTGGTTAAAACGCGCATATACGAAGATATATATTTGTGAAAATTAAAGAAGTATGTACTTGAGTATGAAAAGTACCGTAAGCACGTACATAACTATACTTATCTTCTTGTCCTTAGCCTTACCTGTGATAAGGTTGATTAATGTCCATGAGATAACTCCTACTGAGATACCTTCTGAAATGCTGTATGCAAGTGGCATTGCAACGATGCAAAGGAATGCAGGGATAGCATCTGACATGTCTTCAAAGTTAATCTTGGCAACAGCTCCCATCATATAGAAACCAACAATAATAAGTGCCGGTGCAATCGCAAATGATGGAATTGTAAGGAACAGTGGTGAAAATACGATTGAGAGCAGGAATAAAACTGCTGTTACTACTGATGTAAGACCTGTACGTCCACCTGCTGTAACACCTGAAGCACTCTCAACGAAAGTTGTTGTTGTTGATGTACCGAATACCGCACCTACGCATGTAGCAATGGCATCTGAAAGCAGAGCCGGCTTAATGCGTGGAAGCTTACCGTTCTCATCAAGCATATCTGCCTTAGATGAAACACCGATAAGTGTTCCGATTGTATCAAACATATCTACAAATAAGAATGCAAACATTACAACGATAAAATCAACAAGCTTGATTGAGTGGAAATCTGCTCTGAATACCGCACCAAATGTCTCCTTAAACGGAGTAAAATCAAAGCTGATGATTGAAGATGGAATTGTTGAGTACATTCCTGCTGCAGGATCAGGTACATATATTCCAAATGCTTCACAGATCATACCAAGAACCCATGTAGCGATAATTCCGATAAGGATACCGCCCTTAACATTCTTGATAAGAAGTATTGCTGTTATAAGAACGCCAACAAGTGCAAGTATGGCGCCAACACCTACTGAATGGAATGTCTCTCCCTTGAAGGTCTGGTATGTTACAAGTGTAGAATCACTGTTAACAATAAGCTTTGCATCCTGAAGTCCGATGAAAGCAACAAAAAGACCGATACCTACACTTACTGCTGACTTAAGTGTCATAGGAATAGCATTGAAAATAGCCTCTCTTACATTAGTTACTGAAAGTATTATGAATATGATACCTTCAACAAATACTGCTGCAAGTGCTATTCTCCAGTCATAACCCATCTGAAGGCATACCGTATATGCAAAATATGCATTAAGTCCAAGACCTGGTGCAAGTGCAAACGGATAGTTGGCAAGCAGTGCCATAAGTATTGTACCTACAAATGCTGCAAGTGCTGTTGCAATAAGCAGTGCCTGCTTGTCCATTCCTGCCACAGACAGGATGTTAGGATGAACGGCAAGGATGTAAGCCATTGTCATGAATGTTGTAAGACCGGCAATGACTTCTGTCTTTACATCCGTACCATTCTCCTTAAGTTTGAAAAACTTTTCAAACATAATAAAATCCTCCTCTTATAATTATTAAGATTTGATAATTTTATCACATTTTGTCTTATTCTGCTATAGCTTTTTTCTTCTTTCTTCTTTTCCTGCGGCGCATTATCAGTATTATTACGGCAAGGACAATTATTCCGGCAATTATTGCAGTCGGAAGTACTGATGCGGTCTTAACTGCTGCAAATGTAACCTCGCTGCCGCTTACGGTGAATGTCATATATTTGCCGTCTGTGTCAGTACCAATCTTATTCCATGTGCCGTCCTGCAGAATCATTATATCTGCATTCTTAACTTTCTCAGGGAGAATATAATGCACAAGATGCTCCTGCTGTCCGTCATCAGGTATATTAACTGTGAAGCATTCAGATGCATTCTTGCCGTTAATATCAGGATTACTCTCCTTAGTTACAGTTATTGCATCTTCTGTAGTGAACTTGCCTTCCACAAGAAGCATCGCCCTGTCATCTGTTCTCTTCTGTTCACTCTCAAGTGCAGTTACATACTTGTCATACACGGCATTGATTGTGTCATCAAATGTCAGATCCGAATAATCATAATCTTCCCAATGTGCCTGATATCCATCCCTTGCAGGTATTACAGGAAGTGCATCTTCAGGCATTGAATCACCATATTCAAAATCATGCACAAGCACGGTCTCTCCGTTAGCTATAAATGTAAGCTTAAAATCCTTGAATTCTTCAGGGATGTCCTCTGACTGGATAAGTTCATCATAGCTTACAGGCTCTGCCTTGCCCGAATAACTGACTCCATCTATACCTGCAAGATCATCACTTACAAAGTAATTACTCTCTGCCGTTCCCGTAACCTCACCGGCTATTGTTCCTACATATTCATTAGAATCAGTAACTTTAACCAGTGTACTACAGTTCTTTACATCTTTAATACTTCCGGCAACACCGCCAATGTAATCAGTTCCGGAAAGAACACATTTTGCATAACTGTCACGAATAAGTGTCTTACAGTTTCCTGCTATTCCACCAACGTAATTACCGCTTGTACTCTTAATCTCTCCATATCCGTAACATTCAATAATACATCCGAGATCAACCTCACCGGCAATTCCACCTGTGCTGTCCTTCTTACCTGTAACCTTGCCTCTGTTAGTACATGACCTTATAACTGCTTTGGTACTGTAGTCAAAGTCTGTTGAGAGGTTACCCTCGATATCAATATCATCTTCCGGGTCAAGATCGTGCTCAACAGCCATAGCACCTGCGATACCGCCTACATTGACATCTCCCTCTATATCCGCATAGTTGGTGCAGCCTTCGACCTTACCGTCAGCCTCTCCTGCTTCATCATCGGCAGATATATCATAGTCAAATCTGTCATCCGAGTCACTGTCTGTCTTTTCATTCGACTTTTCCCTTGCATCTATTATGATGTCTGTAATATCAAAAAGTGTATCGGATATATGCTGCAAATCGTCTGCAAGAGTATTATTATTGGCTCTTATCGTATTATTAAGTCCGTCCATCTCATCAATCATTGAATCTACTGATGACATAAGGTTCTCTCTTGCCTGTATCTGCTCACTTCCTATTGATTCAAGCTTAAAGTTAAGATTGTTGGATATATATCTTGTAACATCTCCGAGTCCTGATGATGCATCTGAAAGATCACTGCCTGCATCCTTTAACTCATTCATTCCATTATTAATCGTATCAAGTGTATCTTTAATATTATTATTTATATTCTTAAGGTAAGGCTCCGTCTCCTTAGCCTTATCCATTGCGTCATTAACTCCATTTACAGAATCCTTAAGCGCTGTATTGGCATCCTTAATATAGTCGGAAGCCTTATCATAATCCCTGTCATTAAGCGCTTCTATAGCCTTATCTATAGCCTCTGAAGCCTTGTCGATATTATCCTGATTAATACTTATATATCCAAGCGCATCAGAAAGTATCTCAATTACCTTCTGTGTATCATCAGAGCTGTTGCCCGCCTTATCGGCTGCATCCTGTAAAATATCTGCAGAATCCTTAAGATTGTCTGATGCTTCTTTGATATCATCCGTAACAGGCACCAGAAGGTCTATAGCCTTGGTCACTACCGCACTCAGATTATTAACCTGATCCGTATCAGCGTTAATCATGCTCTCGCTCCTGTCAATCAGCCTGTTAGCTGAACTGCTTGCCGTATCTGCATAATCCGACATACGTGAAAGGCTGTCCGATACACTGTCCGAATATTCTCTTGCATCATTTATAGTCTTATCAATTCCATTCTGAAGGACATCAAGCTTATCACGAAGCTGTGATATTGTCGACTCTTTAAATGTCAGATTAACGTATGGTTCCATCTGCCCTACAATTCCCGCAACTTCCTTACGTCCATATATATGTCCGTAGTTGGCACAGCCGTATATGTATCCTGACTGACGTCCGGCAATTCCACCGACATTATAACCTTTATGCTGATATCCTACATCTCCGTAGTTCTTATTATTATAAAGCTTTCCTGATGAATAACCTGCTATTCCTCCGATATCCGTTATATCAACGGCATCCTCCGTCGTTGTAAGTGTATCAAGCGAGATATCCTGAATCTTTATGTTATCCATCTGCTCTATCTTAGTATTGATATTGGCAGAATTAGAACTGCTGTCGATTATTCCGACATTAATTCCTGCAATACCGCCTGCATAGTGCTCTGCATATACAACGCCTTCCGCAATTGAGGAATATATTGTTCCTTCACTCTCGTTAGAACCTGTTATTCCGCCGACATTACTTTTACCATTGCAGACACCTACGAACTTACAGTTGGTTATAAGTCCCTTGTTGCTTCCTACGATTCCACCGACATATGATGATGTTCCTCCCGGAAGTATATTACCCTTGACAGTAAGGTTACGGACTATTGCTCCCTCCTGTACATATCTGAAAAGCCCCTGATATGAGCCATCCTTTGTTATTGATATGCCGTTAATCGTATTGCCTTTTCCTTCAAATATACCGCCGAATGTAGGAATTGCGGTGAATTCCTCTCCATTCAGTTCAATACTCTTATCAAGAATAACTTTCTTATCCTGTGACCATGAATCAAGACGGCAGTTTTTTGCAAGTTCCTTTAGATCATCAACAGTAGATATATGTATCTCTGTCAGACCGTCATCATCTGCTTTTGCACTTACCATTCCGGCCGGTGCCATCATGACAGCTGCAAGAACCAGCGCAAGTGCCGCTGCAGCAGATTTTTTGAATAAATTCATTAATCTGTTATGCTTCTTCATTGCCGTCACCTCCGTCCTTTGGTTCTTCCTTTGCTTCCGAATCAACAATATTGTCCCCGTTATCACCGTCCTCTATTGCTTTCGGTTCTTCCTTTTTAACAACATCTATATTGTTTACATCAATCTGACCCTTGACTTCACCCTTGATAACACCATGAATCTCAGCATCAATTATACCTGACACATAACCTCTCATACGTCCGTTAATAACCATTGTTCCGCCGGTATTCTGTATGAGATTATCGGTATTGATTGAGAATCTTGTCTTTTCAATAATAACATCACCAAGGTAAAGAATCTGTGGCAGTACACCCATAACAAGGATAATGGAAATTATTGTTCCTCGTCCAAGACATGTACCGATTGCTGATATAACTCCGTTTGTTGAAAGGAATGAAATCAGTATACCTGCTGCCGCAAGGATTGAACCTGATGTTATGATTGTAGGGAACGCCTGATTAAGCGTCTCAATAATTGCTTCCTTAATCGGAAGCTGCTTCTTAAGGTCATCATATCTGCTTGAGATAACGATTGCATAGTCGATATTGGCGCCCATCTGAATTGAGTTAACAACCAAATATCCAAGGAAATACAACGGTGAATCCAGAAGATAAGGGAATGAGAAGTTAATCCATATACTTCCCTGTATAACAAGTATAAGAAGCACCGGAAGTCCTGCTGATTTGAATGTAAACAGCAGAATTATGATAACGAACAGTGCAGACAATATACTTATTACAAGATTATCTCTTGAAAATGATGATGAAAGGTCATAATCACTTGTTGAGTTACCAACAACATAATAATTATCAGTATAATACTTTGCCATCATCTCATGCACCCTGTCAAGGAATGCGAATGTCTCATCGCCCTCTTCCGGAAGATTCAAATATACAACCAGTCGGCTGTAATCATCCGTCTTCAACTGGAGAAGTGCCTTATCAAGCTGCCCTGACAGGTCGTCCATCTGGTCTTTCAGATCACCTTCAAGAGTGACATATCCTTTGTCTATCTCATCAAGCAGGAACTCAAACATATCAATGAGCGGTACGCTGTACTTACTGCTTGAATTGATTACCTCACCATAATCCTCCTGATTAATTGCATATGCGCTGTACAGAAGCTGTGCCACCTCATAATCAAGTCCTACAAGCTCTGAGAACTCTCTCGGTGTAAGACTGTCCGTAAGCATATATCCGTCCATTGCCTCTGTATTGGCGAGCCCCTGTGTCGACTTAACTTCATCGCACGCATCAAGATCTGCAAGAAGGTTCTTCTCCGCATCATAATTACCTGCCGGTACAACAAGAGCAATCATATTCTTGCTTCCGAAGGTTGAATCAATCTTCTCCTGTGCGATTGTTGACTCACTCTTTCTCGGGGTAGAAGTACTTCCCGTACTGAAGCAGTAAGGACACATATTGGCAAGTACACACGCAACAACGATTACGACTGCAAATATAGGCGGTATTATGTACTTTGTCTTAATTGCAAACTTACCTACCGCAGATATTGAAGGAATAAGATTCTTGTGTACCGTCTTATCCATCCATTTGCTGAATACCATAATAAGACCCGGCATCAGTGTAAATACCGAAAGAAGTGACAGTATAATAGCCTTGATAAGAACTACCGCAAGGTCTTCACCAATCTTAAACTGCATGAATGCCAGTGCCAGAAGACCTGACACTGTGGTAAGGCTGCTTGATGAAATCTCAGGTATAGCCTTACTGAGCGCTGTTATGGTTGCCTCTCTTGCCGGAAGGTTCTCTCTTTCCTCAGTATATCTGTGGCACAGAATAATCGCATAATCGATTGCAAGCGCAAGCTGGAGCACGATTGTAACTGAATTAGATATAAATGAGATTGTTCCGAGCAGGAAGTTGGTTCCCATGTTAAGAAGTGCTGCTGCAATAAATGTTATAAGCAGTACAGGGACCTCCGCATATGACTTAGATGTCAGAAGCAGTACCACAACAATTATTACTGCTGCAATTGCTGTAACGACCTGCATCTCGCTTTCAAGATTGGCAGAATCATCATTGGCAACCGACGTTGAATAATACACATCATATCCTGCCAGTTTATCCTTTATCTCATTCATTGCATCGATACTTATCTGATCCTCTTCCTCACCGTCGAAAGTGACATCAAGCAATGCAGACGTGCCTTTGTAATGATCTTCTGTATTATCAAATGTAACACTCGTAACACCATTGATATCCTCTATCATATCAGCAGCTTCCTGCGCTCTGTCATATGATATGTTGGCTAACAGTACCTGTGCTGTTCCGTATGTTACAAACTGGTCATTCATTACCGTAAGTCCCTGTCTCGTCTCGGTCGACTCAGGCAGATACTTCGTTACGTCATTCTCTACTTTGACCCAGTTTCTTGAGAATATGCAGAAAACAAGCGCTATTATGTATATAAGAAAAAACAGATTCCGCTTATCTACAATAAATTCCGCCAGTTTATACATAAAATTTTTATCCTGACTATTTTCTTTCATCTCTTCCTCCATTTCTTTTGATTTGGGCATTTTTATTATTCTGCCTAATTTACATTATTTTACCATATTTGTATATGTCCATGCATTAACTTTTGAGAAACAAAGACAGACCCTTTGTTTAGAATCTGTCCGAAAAATTTTATTTAATTTTTATAAGTCCTGATAAGAAGCGGAACTTCTGCAATAAGCATTCCTATCCAGCCTGCGAGATATGAGAATGGGAGTGCCTCTATTCCCAGACCTAATATAAGTACAAGCGGTGCTGCCGCAAGTACCCTGACCCCCATGTTAACAAAACTGCTTATAAGAGTAATCTTAAGGTCTCCTATTCCCCTGAAGAATCCCTGGATGCCATTAGTGAGTGCAGGAAGAAGATACATTATTGATATAAGATGCAGATATGTAACGCCATGCCCTATAACCTCTTCATCTTTAACAAACATCATCATAAGCTGTCTTGCAAATGTAAAACATACTATAAATATTGCAATTCCGTATATAATCTCAAGGATAATTCCACACCTGAAGCCTTCACGCATCCTGTCATTCTTACCGGCGCCCTTATTCTGCGCCATAAGTGCCGTCATGGCATGTGCTATGTTCTGTTCGGGTGTATATGCAAAATCATCAATCCTGTTTACTACCGCAAATGCCGCTGCAACCGATACTCCCATAGTATTGACTATTGCCTGTATTCCAAGCTTACCAAGCTGCACTGTTGCCTGCTGCATTGCCGAAGCCCATCCATAGGCTATAGTCTGCTTAAGAAGACTTGCATCAAATACAATCCATTTTTTGCCAAGACGCAGTACCGGTACCTTCTTCTGTATATAGATTATACAGAACAGACAGCACAACGCCTCACTGAGCACGGTAGATACGGCACAGCCGTTACTTCCCGCCTTAAGCACAACAACAAAGAACAGATCTCCGAATATATTAAGCACCGCGCTTATAATAAGAAAATAAAGCGGAGAGTTACTGTCTCCAAGCGCTCTTAACGTACTTGAGAAAAAATTATAAAGGAATGTAAACACAAGGCCCACGAATATTATTCTTAAATATTCTTTGGTCATATCCATTATCGATGCATCCACCTGCATAAGGTTAAGAATCGGTACCGCAAACACCACGCACAGTAACGTAAGCAGCGCCGAGAATATGACACCCGATATCATGGTTGTGCTTATCTGTCTGTGAAGAGTATCATAATCCCTGGCACCATACTGCATTCCCATAAGTATACCCGCGCCCATGCACAGACCGTTAAGAAACAGTATCATCAATGTGCTTATGGGATTGCATATGCCTACTGCCGCCAGTGCCTCTTTTCCAACAAAATGTCCTACTATTATACTGTCAACCGCATTATATGTAAGCTGGAACAGATTACCGAGTACAAGCGGAATTGTGAACTTGACCAATATCGGCATTATCTTTCCTGTTGTCAGATCCTTTGTCATAACAAAATCTCCCTGATATATACATTTTTACCAAACATATATATTAGGGAGATTTAACTTAAAAGTCAAGTGTGCTTTATCAAACTTCTATCCTGCTATACAAATATTCTCTTTACAAAGTTATACAGGCCATTCTGCCATACGGTTCCCTCATGGTCACCTTCCATCTCATAGAATATGTGCTTAATTCCTCTCTGTGTCAGTGCATCATCATAGAACCGGCATGAGTCGCCGCATATGCCGTCCGTCTCGCCGACATTTATAAGAATCATAGGAAAATCGCCGTATTCAAGCACAAAATCATCCATAAGCGTTGCAAGAATACTTCTTCCGGAGCCATTAGGTATTACGCCCGATGCCGCTGAGAATGCGCCGATATATCCGAACTGATCCTGATGCTTAAAGCCTATTGCAAGTGCTCCCCTGCCTCCGAGAGAATAGCCTGCAATCGCTGTATTATTGCGTCCTGTCTTAGTTGAATAGTTACTGTTTATATATGGCATGAGATCATTCATTATCTCACTCTCGGTAAGGTCATATGCCGCACTCATATCCCTTATGGCAACGCTGTCCTGGTCCTGCGTTGATACAAAGCAGTCAACACATACTATTATCATATCCGGGACACCATTCTCATAATGTACATTTTCAACAATATACTTGACGCCCATATCACTCCAGCTCTTTTTGCTGCCACCCATTCCATGAAGCATATAAAGAACCGGATAACTCTTCGATGCATCATAGCCATAAGGAAGAATCACGTCAGCCTTGCGCATTGTTCCAAGTGTTGACGAATAATACTCAACAGTTGTGGTTGTACCGTACTGTCTGTTGCCCTTTGGCGATATATAATTGTCTGATGCCGCATATGAACGGTCCGAAGGATTATAATCGTTAACAAATGTCCTGCCCGTGTCTCCAAGTGTCTTCTCTCCCGAAACCACCACCGGTCTTGCTTCCGATGTATCAGGAAGTGTAACTGCATATGAATTCTGTGCCGAAGTGCCTTGGTTCTGTACCGCGTCTGACTGCTGTGCCGCCTGCGCAGCTTCCGCAGGCTGTGCAGATGTCACATTCTTACCGGAAGCTGCGTTATCCGTACTGCCTTCAGCACTGAGAGTCTCTGCTGCCTGACCAGTCAAAGCCGCCTGTGTTCTCTGCTGTGTCTGCTCCACTGCCCCTGTCACGGTATTCGACTGCATTGCTGCTCCGCCTGTGACATCATATGCTCCTGTCTGATTATTGTCATTGCTCTGTCCGCAGCCGCTCATCATTCCCAATGTAAGGCAGGATGCTGTAATAATTGCTGCGTACTTTGTAAATGCTGTATGTCTCATAAAGTCCTTTCTCATCCTTTCTCAATTTCACATCGTTCACGTTATCTGCAAATATAATATCACTTGGAGTTTGCTCAAGGTCAAGAAAAAATACCCGAAGTTTTGTGAAATATGTGTGAACATATCCCACGAAACTTCGGGCATGACATCTTATTATATTTTGGTCTTATTATAGCTCTGCCTTATTATCTTCCTGTCTTCTACATCTTACTTTTCTTCGCTGTTATGTCTGTCACTGCCAATCTGTACAGATGTGTCCTTGCAAGAGCAGCACTGTCAAAATGCGGCTCGCCCTCATATCCGTACTTTTTCATTATTATCTTAAATGCAGCTGTCTTTTCTTCCTCAGACACAAGCTGCCTGGCAACTGCTTCTCCCATTACACTCGCATATCTGGCTGTCCATTTGCACGCCATCTCGCCTTTCACAACATCAAAGTTATAATCAGCCTCGAAGAATACATTTGGATTCTTAGCAAGAACATCTACCTTACGTCCCTCACCTGCGCAGTGAAAATAAATTGATATCTGTCCATCTTCCACACTGTATCCAAAATTCACCGGGACAACATATGCCTTACCGTCGTCCACCATTCCAAGCCTTATAACATCACATCTGTCAAGCACCTCAAGCTTCTCTGCAAATTCCGTTATCTCTTTATCACTTCTTCTCATAGCTGCCTCCAATCTGATTTTCACACCATTTTTAATGAATTTGCTAATGTAAAACTTCTACCATGAATAGATATTATACAATTTATCCGGCCGTGTATTGTAATAAATGCTACTTAACACTACTTTGCGCCAAGTATTATATTAATCAGATTCTTATCAAGCATCAGTGTTCTGTTCCACGGATTAATTATAATCCCGCTTATTCCTTCCGCTTCTCCGGCCGTCTTAAGTATCTGTTCTATTCCGGACATAAAGGTCGACATCACACTTCCGGAGCCTTTCAATTCTTCATCAAATGACGTAAATACACTCCACCACATTCTCCCGTCATCAGTCTTAACCGCCTGAATATTAAGCCCTGCATCCCCTGCTTTCGGGTCAACGGCTACAATAAACTGCCCGCCCTCTCTCATACGCTGTCTTACAACCGTAAGTACATGTGCCAGCATCTCTTCTGACGGTTCCATCTGCAATGCTGCTATCGCCTCTTCAAGTCTTTCATTACCTGCAAGTCCCTCATCTACATTGTTGTTATGATTTTTCACTATATTCTCCATTCCTGCGCTGCCTTTTGCGCATATCAAGTTTGTGCGCAAGCACAA
>CAMBEF010000016.1 GCA_945865495.1 uncultured Bacteroides sp.
CGCAGGATGCAGATATGACGTTCCTTGGCTTCGGTACGATGAACGGCAAGGATGGCAAGCCGTTCAAGACAAGATCCGGCGGTGTTATGCGCCTGCAGTATCTTATTGAGGATATTAACAGGGCTGTATATGAAAAGTCATCAGAGAACCGCTCAATGAGCGAGGAGGAAGCTGAAAAGACAGCCAGAATAGTAGGACTTGCAGCGCTTAAGTATGGCGATCTGTCTAATCAGGCATCTAAGGATTATGTATTTGATATTGACAGATTTACTTCATTTGAGGGTAATACAGGTCCATATATCCTCTACACAGTTGTAAGAATCAAGTCAATCTTCAACAAATATGCCGAGAATGGCGGCAGACCTGAGGAGTGCAGCATTGATACGGCCAAGAATGCAAGTGAGAAAAAGCTTATGCTTTCACTTGTTAAGTTTAATGAGGTATTTGAAAGCGCATATAAGGACAATGCACCACATAAGCTCTGCCAGTTCATCTATGAGGTAGCGGATGCATTTGGCGGCTTCTATCACGATACAATGATTCTTGCAGAGACTGACGAAAAGAAGAAGCAGGGCTACATTGCACTTCTCGGACTTACGCGTAATGTCCTTGAATGCTGTCTTGACCTTCTTGGAATCAGGACTCCTGAGAGAATGTAATTAATTTATATATTAACTTTTAATCTGTTTTTAATCTTTTTCACATTTGTATCTTAATCTTATGAATTTATTATGTAGATACATTCAAGAGAAGAAATCAGACATGGATGCAAAAGTGATTAAAAATGTGCAGGCAGACATAATGTCAGGATGGGAGATTGTGAGAACCTCCCGGCACCTGAAGCCTGCGGAATGGAGATTAATATGGATGACATGGAAAGAATGGACAAAGTTGAAAAGCTCAGGGAAAAGACCGGAGTAAGCTATGAGGATGCCAAAGCGGCGCTTGATGCGTGCGAGTGGGATATGCTTGACGCGGTAGTGTATCTTGAAAAGCTGGGGAAGGTTAAGGCACCGGAGGAAGCACATTACTCAACGCAGGCACCTAACCCGCCTATGACACAGTATGCACAGCAGTACAGGGATTACCAGAATACGCAGTCATCAGCTAATAAAAAGACATTTTCCGACTATGTAAATACTTTCTTTAGATGGTGCTCAGAGACGCTGCGCAAGGGTAATGAGAATTATGTATGCGCCGAAAAGACTGGATCACAGATGATAAGGCTGCCGATAACGGTGTTTGTTATTCTGCTTATAATTGGCTTCTGGCCGGTTGTCATTGTTATGCTTATAGGTCTTTTCATGGGCTTCAGGTATTCTATTCAGGGAAATGATATCAAGGACAGCACTGTTGACAGCGTGAATGACTTCATGGGAAAAGCAGCAGATAAGGCTGAGGACATAAGGGAGGATATATTCAATGGCGGCAACAATTCTGATCGTTGAGGACGAGGAACAGATTGCAAGATTTCTGGAATTGGAGCTGATGCATGAGGGATATAAGACATGCAAGGCGGATAACGGAAGAAGCGGTCTTGAGATAGCACAGTCCGGAGAATGTGATCTTGTACTGCTTGATGTCATGCTGCCTGAACTTAATGGATTGGAGGTCCTGCGCAGATTGCGCAGAACCTCCAATTTGCCTGTTATAATGCTTACGGCAAGGGATGCGGTTATGGATAAGGTATCAGGACTTGATGCCGGAGCAGATGATTATATAACAAAACCATTTGCAATAGAGGAATTACTTGCAAGAATCAGGCGAGCACTTAAACAGAGCAGCATGGCTGACAGTGCAGGTGTTGACGGCAGAAGCGCTGATGATGTAAAAGAAGCTTCGGTTCTTGCCAATGGCGATGGCCGCGTGAAGCTTGATAAGAGAC
This sequence comes from uncultured Bacteroides sp., assembly GCA_945865495.1. Classification (GTDB taxonomy): domain Bacteria; phylum Bacillota; class Clostridia; order Lachnospirales; family Lachnospiraceae; genus Bacteroides_F. Next base: position 1,886 of record CAMBEF010000016.1, read on the forward strand.
AGCATATTGTAACTGTTGACGGCAATAATGTTGAACTGACGCAGAGAGAATTTGCAATGCTGCAGACACTTCTTGAGAATATGGATATAGTTCTGTCGAGAGAGACACTCCTTGATAAGGTGTGCGGTTATGATTATGTAGGAGAGACCAACATCGTAGATGTATATGTCAGGTATCTGAGAAGTAAGATTGATGATGCATTTGGAATAAAGCTGATACAGACTGTAAGAGGTGTGGGGTATGTTATAAGGTCACACTGACTGAAGATTTCGTAAGAATGGGGCTGTGCTATGAAGGGTGACAGAAAATCAAAAAAACTCGGTTCGACAGCGCGTAATCTGCATATTATGTGGATACTGCGGCTTGTTGGAAAGCTTGTGTGGTTTAATATATTCTTTGCAGCCGCATTTGCGGTGCTTTCGGTTATATATATGAACAAGGCTGCGTGGGGGAGCGGTCTGCCGGTCGTGATGCCGGTTGAGATACCGTTTTCACAGCCCGTTTTAAAGCATGATATATCGTATGACAGCCGGAAGTATACGTTTACATATGGCGTAAGGCTTAACCGTGGGACGGGAATAGCGTATAACGGCATATATGAAGGATATTCGCTTCGTGTCAATATTAAGGACAGAACGGCAGAATATGTGCGCTATCTGTCGGATAGTGATGTGACATCTGATAATGCGGCATCGGCTTCAACGGTGTCATCTGATGTAACGTCTGTCATGAGAATGTTCATATGGATGTGGACTGTACTTAATATATGGCAGCTTATCGGACTTGCTGTATATGCCGTTACGGGAATACGGCCCATAAGAAAAAGGCTGAAGCCGCTTAATGAGATATCTGAGGATGCATTTAAGATAAGCACAATGCCGTTTGATGAGACAAGGATACATGATCTTGAGAATGCCATATCACGCATAACGCCTGACGGACCGCAGGGAAAGCTTGTGACTAATGACAGCGAGTTAAAAGGGCTTGAGGCGGCAATCAATTCAATGATTGACAGGCTGATGGATTCATACAGGCAGCAGGTCAGGTTTGTATCGGATGCATCGCATGAGCTGAGAACGCCTATAGCTGTAATAAAGGGCTATGCTGATATGCTTGACAGGTGGGGAAAGGATGACCCTAAGATTCTTGAGGAGTCGATAACTGCAATACGCAGGGAATCATCACATATGAATGAGCTTGTAGAACAGCTTCTGTTCCTTGCGAGAGGCGATAGCGGAAGGCAGCCGGTCAATATAGAGCATATCAGCATTAATGAGGTCATGAAGGAAGTGTATGAGGAATCTCTTATGATAGACGAGAATCATACATACGAATTCAGAGGCGGCGGGAATGTCGAGGCTGATGCTGATGAGGCTATGCTTAAACAGGCGGTAAGAATACTTGTTGATAATGCTGCAAAGTATACTGACAAAGGTGACAGGATTACACTGGGATGCGGATATAACGATGACGGCAGACCGATGCTTTATGTTCAGGATAACGGAATCGGAATGAGCAGTGAGGATGTAAAGCATGTGTTTGAGAGGTTTTACAGGGCTGATAATGCAAGATACAGCAAAGCCCAGGGAAGCGGGCTGGGACTGTCAATTGCCAAATGGATTATTGACAGGCACGGCGGATATTTTGATGTGCTGAGCCGAAAAGATATAGGAACAAGAATAACGGTAATTCTGCGCGGTTGACTGTTAATGTTACAGGAAGTATAATAAAGGACATGTGTGATAATAAAAAGAAAAATACGGTCTGGGTATGGGAAGCATTATTCCCGTATATTATATATCTTATTGTTATGGAATTTGTTACGGCGATAGTGCCGTATATTACAGGAAGAACGGACGGCAACTCTGTTACGGCCGGACTCGCCGGACAGATAATAATGATTCCGGTGCTGCTTTTTATGCTGCATAAGGAATGCATGCTTAAGTTTGTATTTGAATGGAAAAAAGATGCGGTCAGGGATTTGATAATTCCGTTTGCTGCAGGTGCCATAATAGGTGCGGCTGCAACATGGGCAGCAGGAATGCTGGCATCATCAGATCCCGGATTTGAGGGAATACAGACTGTGTACAGGCAGAATATTGCTGTTACAATAGTCTCATCTGTAATATTTGCACCGGTGGTTGAAGAACTTTTATTCAGGGCGCTGATGTACAGAAGGATGAAGAGTGTATTCAGGGGACACACTGCGATAATAGTATCAGCGCTTTTTTTTGCGGTAGGTCATGCAAGTGTACTACAGCTTGTGTATGGATTTATTATGGGAATTGTATTTGCTGTGCTTTATGACAGACGCAATACTATATTGGCGCCGGTTGTGATGCATATGGCAGCCAATCTGATAACTATTTTAATTCAGTTATAACATGAAGGGAACGGTATTTGGAATGAAGATTTTGTCAGTAGCAATACCATGCTACAATTCAGCGGCTTATATGGATAAGTGCATCAAATCACTTCTTGCGGGCGGTGATGATGTAGAGATTATAATTGTTGATGATGGTTCTGTAAAGGATAATACAGCTCAGATTGCGGATGATTACGCTGCGAAGTATCCGGACATTATTAAGGCAGTGCATCAGGAAAACGGCGGACATGGGGAGGCTGTTAATACCGGACTTAAGAATTCAACCGGTAAGTTCTTCAAGGTTGTTGACAGCGATGACTGGGTTGATGCCAAGAGTTATAAAAAGGTACTTGCAACGCTTAAGGAGCTTGACAGAAAGGCATCTGAGGGGGATGAGGAGCTTGATATGCTTGTGTGCAATTATGTTTATGACAAGGTGGGTGCAAAGCATAAAAAAGTTATCAGATACGAGAATGTATTTCCTAAGGACAGGATGTTTACATGGGATGAGATAGGTCATTTTAAGCTTGACCAGTACATACTTATGCATTCGGTAATATACAGGACACAGCTTCTTAAAGATTGTGGATTACAGCTCCCAAAGCATACATTTTATGTGGATAACATATTTGTGTTTGAGCCGCTTCCAAGCGTTAAGAATATGTACTATCTTGATACGAATTTTTACAGATATTTTATCGGGCGAGAGGATCAGTCTGTTAATGAGCAGATAATGATCAAGCGTATAGACCAGCAGATAAGGGTTACTAAGATTATGCTGGATTATTTCTCATTTAACATAACAGACAATGACAAATGCCTTAATTATATGATAAAGTATTTAAGAATAATGATGGAAGTGTCTTCGATAATGCTTATCATATCTAAGGATGATGAGCTTCTTGCCAAGAAAGAAGAACTGTGGCAGTATGCAAAGAAGAAGGATGAGAAGCTGTACAGAAAGCTGCGTTACAGCATTCTCGGATGGACGGTCAACCTTCCGGGTAAGGCCGGACGTGCAGTATCTTCAAGAGGATACAGAATCATGAACAGAATAATAGGATTCAATTAATGCTGTGTAAACAGCATTGAATCACATAGATATCATTAGACAATCAAAAGGGAGGAGAATAATGATGATACTTGATATGTTTAATCTCAAAGGAAAAGTTGCCGTTGTAACAGGTGCCAACACAGGACTTGGACAGGGAATGGCTGTAGCACTCGGACAGGCAGGGGCTAAGGTAGTTGGCGTTGCAAGACGTTCATGTGAAGATACTAAGAAGAAGATAGAAGAATTTGGCGGCGAATTTACAGAGGTTATAGCAGACCTTTCTACAACAGAGCCTGTACAGAGAATCCTTGATGAGGCACTCGCTGCATATGGCAGGGTTGATATCCTTGTTAACAATGCAGGGCTTATCAAGAGAATAGATGCCATAGAGTATGATGAGGAGAGCTGGGATCAGGTTGTAAGTGTTAACCAGAAGGTTGTGTTCTTCCTTTCACAGACATTTGCAAAGCAGTATGTTAAGCAGGGCCAGGGCGGCAAGATTATAAATGTTGCATCAATGCTTTCATATCAGGGAGGTATCCGCGTTCCTGCATATACGGCAAGTAAGAGCGCAATACTTGGACTTACAAGAGCACTTGCTAATGAATGGGCTAAGTACAATATCAATGTTAACGGAATTGCACCGGGATATATGGCTACTAACAATACAGCACAGCTTCGCAATGATGAGGACAGAAGCGAAGAGATTCTTGGAAGAATTCCTGCCGGACGCTGGGGAACACCTGAGGATATGCAGGGAACTGTTGTATGGCTTGCATCAGCAGCATCTGATTACGTTAACGGATTTACAATAGCTGTTGATGGAGGATGGCTTGCAAGATAGTAACGCCGGAACTTTAAGTACACAAAAGCGAATATAAAAAGGCTGACAGTCTGAAAAGTGATGGATGTAATCACCGGTCAGGCTGTCAGCCTTTTTGCGGGTATTCAATATTCGATTATAAGCTTCTGTAATCATCTGCCCTGAATGTAATGTTTAAGCGCGCTTGAATGAAAGCTTGCGTTCTTCGGCGGGTACATAAAGAAAGTAATATATTATTGTCATAAGTACACATGCCCCAAGTACATCGATGAGTGAATGCTGCTTAAGAAAGAGCGTTGACATACATATGAGTATGCATGTAACGAGGGAGAGAGCTTTAAGTCTCTTTTTGTTCTCGAGCGCTTTGGAACGTACAAGACCTATATGTATCGCAAGCGAATTATATACATGAATACTTGGAAATACATTCGTTGACGTATCTGTCGCCCACAGCAGCTTGATTATCCTTGCACATATATTGTCATGCTCGAGTGAAGCGGGACGCATGTCAACTCCGTTCGGATATATCAGACATATAATCATACATGTCGACATTCCGATTATAAGAGACCATGCAAAGCGTCTGTATTCTTCGTCCGTTCCTTTGAAGTACATGAAGAAGCATGATACTGCTATGTACACAAACCATATGGCATAAGGAATAATAAAATATTCACAGAATGGAATCATATCATCAATAAAAGAATGCATGATATGAAGGTTGGGAGTTGCATCTGTTACAAGATGCTCCATGGCAAAGAACCATGGCAGATATATAAAAATATATGATACATACCAAATCCGCCAGTGCTTTCGGGCAAAATCCTTAAATTTCATAAAGAACCTCATTTCTACAAATATTGTTAATTATATCACACATTATGAGTGATTATCAATATAATGAACAAGATTTTATATTTACAAAGCTGTTTGTATTATACTATAATAAAAAGATACAAATATTACAAAGATGAATGTAAATATTATAAATAACAGATATACGAGGGATTGCTGTGTTACAGATAACTAATTTGAAAAAAGTATTCAATAAAATAGAGATGATTGTTGATGCGAATTACACATTTGACAAGGGCGGTGTATATCCGGTAATAGGAGCGCATGGCTCAGGCAAGACGCTTCTGTGTGAGTGTATTGCCGGATTGTGCAAGCCTGATGGCGGAGAGATATACATATCCGGTGACGGAAGTGCAATTATGGTTCATGAAGATTCAACACTGCCGCCATATCTTACGGTGAGGGAATATCTCGGATATATGTGCAGCAGTGAAGAGGCAGCTGCAGCATGTGAAGAGGCTGGAGTACCGCAGGAAGTATATGACCATCTGATCGGTGCGTGTGACAAGGAGACGAGAAAACGTCTGCAGATGGCGGTCGTTCTGATAAAGAAGCCGTATGTAATTGCACTTGATGCCCCGTTTGATTATTGCAGCGATGAATTTTTTAATGATATGATGCCTATTATTGATGAACTTAAAAATAATCATATCATAGTTGTGACGAGTGGTAACATGGATGTTGCAAGATCATTGTCGGGAGATGTTATTGTCCTTAATAACGGTGAACTCAATGTCGTAACTGATGAGAGTTTTGAGATACCTGAGATAAGACAGGCTGTTATTGATTTGCTTGCCGGAGGAGAAGATGATGATGAGATTAATTAGAGATTTGTTTCCGGACAGGATGATAAAGCTTCAGGAAGGCAGCAATATGCTTATACACATGCTGCTCAGAATCGATTTTATAAAGCAGCACATGAAGGATGAACCTTATGCACACAATGGCAATGTCCTTAAGACGGTGCTTGAAGTATTGGTGCAGCTTGCGCTTCTTGTGTGGGAGCTTGCTAAAAAGACAGCATTCGTGTTTGCGGTGGCATGGCTCCCGTGGAAGATACTTGCAATGTCATGTCCGCTTATAGCACGCCAGCAGGGACTTACAATAGTGTATATATTCTTCATCCTGTCTACGGTATGCGGAACGATAACCAATACGACAATATTTACAATGACTCCGGATGATTCATTTCTGCTTAATACGGCAGGTGTCAATGCAGCCAGATACTATTTTGGAAGAATTGTATACAGAATGGTTATGGATGCGGTATTTGGGGGAATTGCACTTGCACTTGCCGGTGTGGGAGCAGGACAGGCATTTAGGCTGTCAGTGATTACGGCGCTTTTCAGGCCTGTTGGTGAGGTATTTGGGCTTACAGTATACATGTACCTTAAAGAGATACATAATAAGAAGGCTCTGTATGACGGAGTTGTCATATCGGTTGCCATAATAATTGCGTATGCCTGTCCGTATGCATACCGTAGGATTGCTGAGTCATGGAACGGTGTTACAGGTGTTCCTGTTCTTGTTACGGCGGCAGTACTGGCGCCAGCTTCTTTGTACATAATATGGAATTACAAGGGGTATCAGGCTATCGTAAGAGAACTTGTATTTACAAGGAGAGAAGACTTTAACTAAGTATTATTTGATTATACGTTTTGAATGGAGAGATGAAGCTTATGAAAGGATTCATTAGCAGATATGGAATCAGAATATTGGCGGCAGCCGGCTTTATAGCCGTTGTTGCGTTGATGAATATGGAAGGATTCATCAGAATGATACGCAGATAAAGTCACAATATACATTTGGAATAAGAATAGATAAGGAGCTTAATGTTATAGATGATGCCGGCGGCAGCAATGTGCAGCCGGGTACTATTGCGGCGAAAGAAAGTGATGACTGGATCGATTCATTGTCGCTGCTTGATGTGGCACGTATATGGATGACGGCATATCTTAACCAGATGCAGGGCAGACTTGTTCCAAGTGTTAAGGCTATAAAAAATGTTTCTGTTAATGATATTAACGTAATTAACAGTAATGATAATACTGTACTTATTGGATTCGCGGCGGAGGCTTACAACAAGGAAAGCGACTACTTTGACTCATGGGAAGGATATGTCTCTAACGGCAAGATGATATGTGAGTGGGTCGTGCGCCTGAATATAGAAGATATGTATGATGGAACTGCAAGAATATCTGCGGCATCGGTGCAGATGCCTGAAGAATATGGAATTAAGACATATGTTACGGATCAGGCGGCATTGCAGCAGAACGCAAAAGACAGCTCTAATCTTTACAGGTACCAGCTTGTCGATGATAAGGTACAGGTAACATTCGATGGCGGGGAAAAGTGGACAACAGTTCCTGCTGAGTCGGCATATCTTCTCCATAGTTATTCTAATAAGGATGACAGCAGTGAGGCTTCCAAAAAGACCGTTGATGAGGGAATGTATGTGATTGATTCACAGAATGCGGCGTTCCTGTATGGTGGTGTGGCAATAGGAGGAAAATCAGTCCCGCTTACTGTTATATTTACAAAGGATAAGGGGGAGCATTGGACAAGTTCACAGGTAGCAGAGCTTACAGATGTTAACTTTGCATATATTAATATGCTGTCAGATAATGACGGTGTGATTGTTGCAGGTTATTCAAAGAGCCAGAATATGCAGGGCTCACAGATATACAAGACAACAGATGGCGGTGAGAACTGGAGGCTTGTCGGAACAACACCTATTGCAAAAGCAATAGTGGGTGCAAAGTTCATTAGTACATCAACAGGATTTATCAGTTACAAGTATGATTCCGATATGGCAACAACACTGTACGCAACATTTGATGGCGGTGGAACGTTCTCGGCAGTAATGCTTGAGGAACAGCAGCTCAGCGACAATGTTGGCGGTACATATCAGTGGAACAGGGTATTTGTGCAGGCTGATACGCCGACACAGGATTCATCAGGCAAGTTATCATTGCTTGTTACACAGGCGGCCGGAAGCACATACAATAATCCGACGCTTGCGGCAAGATATGTATCTGATGATGGTGGTGTAACGTGGAAGTACATTGAACAGATTGATACAAAAACATCCAAATAATAGTATAGCAATTGCCGATAATTTTAATATGTCTTATAATGGCAGGCTGGAGCGTGTACATAATGCGCCCCAGCCTGTTGCTGCATTGGGGATGTTCCGGTAGCCGGGAAGAGGCTTTGCTCCATTTATAAGATATGCTTTGAGCTTTTCTCCGTATAGGAATGGATCATTACCTCTGACGATTCCCCATTCCATCATAATTGCGGCACTTCCGGTTACAAAAGGGGTTGCAAAAGATGTACCTGTGAATGTGCGCCCTCCTGCATTGATTGAGACTCCGGGGGCACATATGTCAGGCTTCGCAAGTGCAAATCCTGATTCGGTAAGTGAATAACCGCGGCCGGAGAATGCAGCGTATGAGTTATTGAAGCTGTTATATGCGCCTACTGATATGGCACGGGATGCAGTTGAAGGTATTGTGAAGGTTTTCTCACTGTTAGGCGCAAGAAAGCCTGTCGCGTTATTAAGCGCAGCGGAGGCGGGAAGCCATATATTGTACTCACCTGATATTATCTTCTGCGGAGTGAGGATAAACTGCCATATCCCTGAGCCTATATATTCTGAATCAGGAATAAAATCAAAATATATCTCCTGCATAATTCCGAATGGAGACGGAAGTCCGTTGTATATAAGCAGTGTTGTGTTGTCGGTATGTATGCGGATGACGCTGTCTGTTACATCAGGAAGGTCGAATAGTCTGCCGGATGGCGATAATATTGAAATGCTGATGCGGTCCCAGTACTGTTTCCATATCTGCATATTAAGGTTACGCTCATAGGCTGATATTGCAAGGTCAACGTTTTCGGGACGTGTCTTAAGAATGCCCGAAGTGTGCGTCGCAGCATCGGCTTCGTTGCCGGTTCCTATACAGATACTGTTTTTCCAGGCATATGATACGGAATTGATATATGTTTCTATCAGAGATGTGCCTGTGTGGTCTCCATAGTTATTCCCAAAGCTTATATTTATTGCAACAGGCATAAGATAACTGATTGATTTGCGTATTATATAGTCGATGGCACACATAAGCTGTGTTGTGCGTGGAAATGAATCCTCGCGTGCAAGCCCCATTTTGACAAATATAATGCTGCTTTCTGATGCGACACCGTCATTGCCGGCTGCAATCCGTGCAACGGCAGTGCCATGACCTGATACATCTGTTACACGGAATGTACCGTCGGAAGAACCTGTAAATCCTGCTGAATTAAGTGAATTATTTATGTCGTCCTCGGAAAATTCTGTTCCAAATCCGTAATCGGGAACTCTTCCGACAGAAGATACAGCTGTCTGATCCCAAATGGACAGAATGCGCGTGCTTCCGTCCGGATTACGGAATGCAGGGGCAAAGTAGTCAATACCTGTATCTATAATTCCTGTTATTACTCCTTTCCCGCGAAGATTGATGCTGTTGTCTGCCTGAATTACGGATATGCAGGATGCAGCATTGGCGGCTGTATCTTCAAAATACAGCCGTTTTGGCTTTTCTATAAATTCAACAAGGGGTTCTTCTGCAAGCAATTCAATATTCTCCTGAATAGTATTAATAATTGCAAATCTTCCAAGAAGCCATATGACGGACAGATTGTCGTAGCCGGCTAGAACTCCGGTAAATGCTTCTTTTGTAGAACTGTACATGACTATTATCTCCCAGATTCTGGTTGTGGGATTATACCCGGTTTCAAGATTGACGGATTTGGCACGCTCGTCAGATGTGACCGAAAGACTTGCATTAAGAAGATTTTCTATTTTCTGGTCATTCATTGCTGTTTGTTCCTTGGAGTGGTTTTATTGTATATTTATATAATATTTATGTAAATTTTTTTGTATATTGTACTAATTTTTGAAATAATTTGTTATAATGTATGTAAATTTAAGCGAGGGAGGCGGATGACATGAGATTAACATTTTTAGGCGCTGATCATGAAGTAACCGGAAGCTGTCATTATCTGCAGGCATGCGGTAAGCATATCCTTATCGACTGCGGCATGGAGCAGGGCAATGACGTATATGAGAATCAGGAACTGCCGATTCCAGCAGCGGATGTGGATTATCTTCTGCTTACACATGCGCATATCGACCACTCGGGACTGATACCGCTTTTGTATGCGAAAGGGTTCCGCGGGCGCATATTTACAACCAATGCAACGAAGCAGCTCTGCGATATAATGCTGCGTGACAGTGCACATATCCAGATGTTTGAGGCTGAGTGGCGTAACCGTAAGGCTGAACGTTCGGCAACTCTTAAAAAGTTTGTTCCTCTGTATGACATGGAGGATGCACAGAATGTAATGAGGCAGTTTGAAGGTTATGATTATGGCTGCATAATTGAAATCTGTGACGGAATTAAGATAAGATTTACAGATGCCGGTCATCTGCTTGGTTCGGCAAGTATTGAAGTGTGGGTTGAGGAGAACGGAGTAAGCAGAAAGTTTGTATTCTCCGGAGACATCGGCAATGTTAATAAGCCTCTTATTAAAGATCCGACATATATCAAAGAGGCAGACATTGTTGTAATGGAGTCGACTTACGGAGACAGAAGCCATGGCGGAACACCGGACTATGTCGGGGAACTTAAGCAGATATTCAAAAGAACATTTGCAAGAGGGGGGAATGTCGTAATTCCGTCATTTGCGGTAGGCCGTACACAGGAGCTGCTGTATTTTATCAGAAAGATTAAGGAGGATAACGAAAAGGACAATTATCTTCCAGAGTTTGATGTATATGTCGACAGTCCGCTTGCTATTGAAGCAACAAGCATCTTTAATAAGAATTATGAGGGGTATTTTGATGATGATGCAATGGCACTCATTAATAAAGGCATCAATCCTATCACGTTCAAAGGGCTTAAGCTTGCAATTACAAGCGATGAGTCCAGACAGATTAACTTTGACAGGACACCGAAGGTTATAATATCCGCATCCGGAATGTGCGAGGCGGGCCGTATAAGGCATCATCTCAAGCATAATCTGTGGAGGCCGGAGTGTACAATCCTGTTTGTCGGTTATCAGGCAGTAGGCACGATGGGAAGGGCACTGATTGAAGGTGCCAAGGAGATGAAGCTCTTTGGAGAGCCTATAGAGGTAAGGGCTGAGATTGCACAGCTTGGGGGCGCAAGCAGCCATGCTGACAAGGAAGGACTTATACGATGGATTAATGCCTTTGAGAAGAAGCCTGAGAGAGTATATGTTGTCCACGGCGAGGATTCGGTATGTGATTCATTCACACAATGCTTAAGGGATGAGTATGGCTTTGATGCAATAGCTCCTTATAATGGTGCGGTGTATGATGCTGTTACGGGCGAGTGCATTAAAGAGGGCAACAAAGAGAAGAAGACGAGAAGAACAGTTGCGGGTGCGAGAAGCCAGAGCATATACGACAGGCTTGTTTCGGCAGGAAAGCGTCTGCTTACTGTTATTACGCATAATCAGGGCGGTTCTAACAAAGACCTTGCAAAGTTCACTGACCAGATTAATGCTCTTTGCGACAAATGGGACAGATGATTGACAGATGAATGCAATATGAAAGGAATTAGCATATATGCCAAAGATGCTGTTTGTATTTAACCCTAATTCGGGTAAGGCAAGAATTAAATATGTTCTGCTTGATATAATCAAGATACTGTCACGCGGAGGATATGACCTTACGGTATACCCGACAAAGGCGCCAAGAGACGGATATAAATATGTTGTCAGCAATGGTGCGGCGTATGATGTTATTGTATGCAGCGGAGGTGACGGTACGCTTAATGAGACTGTTGATGCACTGCTTACAATGGAACCTCAGGACAGACCTCCTATTGGATATATTCCAAGCGGAAGCACGAATGATTTTGCTAATACTCTTGGAATACCTAAGAGTATGAAGGATGCTGCGAGATGTATTATTAAAGGTACTCCGCATCCGTGTGATGTAGGTGATTTTAATGGCAGGACATTCAATTATGTTGCTGCGTTTGGAGCATTTACTGATGTATCTTATGCAACACCTCAGGATATGAAGAATGTACTTGGACATCAGGCATATCTGATTGAGGCAATGAAGAGGGTTACGGATATACGTCCGATACCGCTTACAATTCATGTGAATGGTAATGTCATACGTGATGAATTTATCTATGGAATGATAAGCAACACTACCTCGGTTGGAGGAATGAAGAATCTTATAGGAACGGATGTCGGGCTTAACGATGGGCTGTTTGAGCTTACGTTCATAAGAAAACCTAAGAATCCTATAGATCTGCAGCAGCTGCTTAATGGATTTGTGACACAGTCAATGCAGGATAAGACACAGGTGCTTAGCTGCAAATGCAGCAGGGTAGAGATAGAATCGCCGCAGGAAGTTGAATGGGTGCTTGATGGAGAATACGGCGGAAAGCACACAAAGATGGAAATTGAAGTTAAAAAGTCGGCTGTACGGCTTATAACAACACAGGATATTTAATAATATTAAATCAGAGAAGGGCAACCTGGAAATATTACGGCTGCCCTTCTTTATTTTTTTAGTTTTTGCCTTTTATGGTATATTTTTTGCAATAAAATTAAAAACAATTCTGACACAATTTTATTTATACTGCTGGAAATGTTAAAAATTACGTTGCAGTTTTAGAGGATGTAACACCTTGAAAGGCACTAAATTGTATATAAACAAGTCCTAATCTAAGATAAATAATATTAATTATCAGAATAAATAGATGAAAATGTGAAATATACAAATTATCAGACAATATCAGAATATTTTCTATTTACAAGACGCGCCTGTGGGTGTATATTAAGTACAAGTTTTGAGACTTTGAGACATTTTCGCAGAAAGGATGACACAAACGTATGGAAAACGAGATGAAAAATCAAGGCCTTTATGATTCAAGCTTTGAACATGATAACTGTGGTATCGGTGCCATAGTTAATATTAAGGGCATTAAGTCACACCAGACAGTATCAGATGCACTTAAGATTGTAGAGAATCTTGAGCATAGAGCAGGTAAGGATGCTGAAGGCAAGACAGGTGACGGTGTCGGTATTCTTTTACAGATTCCTCACAAGTTCTTTAAGAAGGCAGTTAAGCCTCTTGGAATTGAGCTTGGTGATGAGAGGGACTATGGTGTCGGAATGTTTTTCTTCCCACAGGACCAGCTTAAGATGAAGCAGGCAATGAAGATGTTTGAGATTATTGTCGAGAAGGAGAATCTTAAGTTCCTTGGCTGGAGAAAGGTTCCTACGGCTCCAGATGTTCTCGGACATAAGGCTGTTGCATGTATGCCTAATATCTATCAGGCATTCGTTAAGAGACCTAAGGATGTTGAAAAGGGACTTCCGTTTGACAGAAGACTCTATGTTGCGAGAAGAGTATTTGAGCAGACATGTGATAATACATACGTTGTGTCAATGTCCAGCAGAACTATAGTATATAAGGGTATGTTCCTTGTAGGACAGCTCCGTTCATTCTTTGAGGATCTCAGGGATGATGACTGTGAGTCAGCAATTGCCATGGTACATTCAAGATTCTCTACTAATACAGAGCCAAGCTGGGAACGTGCTCATCCGAACAGATTTATCGTACATAACGGTGAGATTAATACAATCAAGGGTAATGTCGACAGAATGCTGTCAAGAGAAGAGTCGATGGTATCTGAGTATCTTAAGGATGATATGACAAAGATAATTCCTGTTGTTAATCCTAACGGCTCTGACTCAGCAAGACTTGATAATACACTTGAGTTCCTTGTTATGAACGGAATGCCTCTTCCGCTTGCAGTTATGATTACAATACCTGAGCCGTGGGTACATAATCATGCAATGTCACAGGAGAAGAAGGATTTTTACCAGTATTATTCAACAATGATGGAGCCTTGGGACGGGCCTGCATCAATTCTTTTCTCAGATGGTGATATCATGGGTGCGGTACTTGACCGTAACGGACTTCGTCCATCACGTTACTATATAACTAATGACGGATATGTAATTCTTTCATCAGAGGTTGGTGTGCTTGATCTTGATCCTACAAGAATTAAGGTTAAGGAAAGACTTCGTCCGGGCAAGATGCTTCTTGTTGATACAACTAAGGGCGAGATTATTGATGATGATGAGCTTAAGAGCTATTATGCAGGCAAGCAGCCATACGGCGAATGGCTTGACAGCAATCTTGTTCATCTCCATGACCTCAAGATTCCTAATAAGAGAGTACCTGAGTACACTAAGGAAGAGAGAGCAAGACTTCAGAAGGCATTTGGCTATACATACGAGGATTTCAGGGAGTCAATTCTTCCTATGGCGCAGAACGGCTCAGAGCAGATCGGTGCTATGGGTATTGATACGCCGCTTGCAGTACTGTCTAACCGTCATCAGCCGTTATTCAACTATTTTAAGCAGTTGTTTGCACAGGTAACTAATCCGCCTATAGATGCAATCCGTGAGGCAGTTGTTACCTCAACAACTGTATTCCTCGGTAAGTCGGGCAACCTGCTTGAGGAGAAGGCTGAGAACTGTAAGATGCTTCGTGTTAATAATCCTATTCTTACAAGCACAGACCTTCTTAAGATTAAGAATATGAATGTAGAGGGATTCAAGGTCGCAGTAATTCCTACTACTTATTATAAGGGAACATCACTCCCTAAGGCTATCGACCATGTATGCCTTGAGGCAGACAGAGCGCATCTTGACGGTGCTAACATCCTCATCCTTTCAGACAGGGGTGTTGACGAGAACAGAGTTGCAATTCCTTCACTTCTTGCAGTATCAGCTCTTCAGCAGTATCTTGTAAGAACTAAGAAGAGAACAAGCGTATCAATAATTCTTGAGACAGGTGAGCCAAGAGATGTTCATCACTTTGCAACACTTCTCGGATATGGTGCAAGTGCAATTAACCCATATCTTGCACAGGAGAGTATCAAGGAGCTTATTGATATGAAGATGCTTGATAAGGATTATTATGCAGCGGTTGACGATTACAACCATGCTATAATAAGCGGAATTGTCAAGATTGCATCTAAGATGGGTATCTCAACAATCCAGTCATATCAGGGTGCTAAGATATTCGAGGCAATTGGCATTGATTCAGAGGTTGTTGATAAGTACTTTACAGGTACGGTAAGCAGAATCGAAGGAATCGGTATCAAGGATATAGAGGATGATATAGAGAACCTTCATAATAAGGCGTTTGATCCTCTTGACCTTACTGTTGATACAACACTTGACAGCTCAGGTGACCACAAGATGAGAAGCGGCAAGGAGGAGCACCTCTATAATCCGCAGACGATACATCTTCTCCAGCTTGCAACAAGAACCGGAGATTACAATACATTTAAGGAATATTCAGCATTGCTTGATAAGGAACAGGGAGCTATGAACCTGAGAGGACTTATTGATTTTAAGTATCCTAAGAAATCAATTCCTATTGAGCAGGTTGAGAGTGTTGAGTCCATTGTTAAGAGATTCAAGACAGGTGCAATGTCTTACGGCTCTATCTCACAGGAAGCACATGAGACACTTGCAATCGCAATGAATATGCTTCATGGAAAGTCTAATTCAGGTGAGGGCGGTGAGAGTATAGAGCGTCTTACTGTAGGACCTGACGGACGTAACAGATGTTCAGCCATTAAGCAGGTTGCTTCAGGACGTTTTGGTGTTACATCACGTTACCTTGTAAGTGCAAAAGAGATTCAGATTAAGATGGCACAGGGTGCTAAGCCGGGTGAAGGCGGACATCTTCCGGGCAAGAAGGTATATCCGTGGATTGCCAAGACAAGACTTTCAACACCGGGTGTAAGCCTTATATCACCTCCGCCACATCATGACATTTATTCAATCGAGGATCTTGCACAGCTTATATATGACCTCAAGAATGCCAATAAGGATGCAAGAATCTCTGTAAAGCTTGTTTCTGAGGCCGGTGTAGGTACTGTAGCGGCAGGTGTTGCCAAGGCAGGTGCGCAGGTAATTCTTGTGTCAGGATATGACGGCGGTACGGGAGCTGCTCCTGTAGGTTCTATCCACAATGCGGGACTTCCGTGGGAGCTTGGACTTGCTGAGACACATCAGACACTTATTATGAACGGACTTCGTAATAAGGTTGTAATAGAGACAGACGGTAAGCTTATGACAGGCCGTGACGTTGCAATAGCAGCAATGCTTGGTGCCGAGGAGTTCGGATTTGCAACAGCTCCGCTTGTAACAATGGGCTGTGTAATGATGAGAGTCTGCAACAAGGATACATGCCCTGTCGGTATAGCAACACAGAATCCTGAACTCCGTAAGAGATTCACAGGCAAGCCGGAGTACGTTGTTAACTTCATGAAGTTCATTGCCGAGGAACTCAGAGAGTACATGGCAAAGCTTGGCGTTAAGACGGTTGATGAGCTTGTCGGCAGGACGGACCTTCTTACAAGACGTGACGTACCGGGTTCGGGAAGAGCATCACGTATTGATATGTCTAGAATCCTTGATAATCCATATATCAAGGAAGGCGGCAAGATGGATTACAACCACAAGAAGGTATATGACTTTGAGCTTGAGAAGACAATAGATGAGAAGATTCTCCTCAAGAAGCTCGGACCGGCACTTGAGAGCGGACAGAAGAGAAGTATTGAGATTGATGTCCACAATACAGACCGTGCCGTAGGTACACTGTTTGGTGCTGAGATTACAAGAAGATATGCTGATAACCTTGATGAAGATACATTTACAGTAAAATGTAACGGCTCAGGCGGACAGAGCTTCGGTGCATTTATCCCTAAGGGACTTACACTTGAGCTTGTCGGTGACAGCAATGATTACTTCGGTAAGGGACTTTCAGGCGGTAAGCTTGTTGTATATCCTCCGACAGGTACACAGTTCAAGGAAGATGAGAATATTATCATCGGTAATGTTGCACTTTATGGTGCTACAAGCGGTAAAGCATTTGTAAACGGTGTTGCCGGCGAGAGATTCTGTGTCCGTAATTCGGGCGCTACGGCAGTTGTTGAAGGCGTTGGCGATCATGGCTGCGAATACATGACAGGCGGACGTGTGGTTGTAATCGGCAAGACAGGCAAGAACTTCGCAGCAGGTATGAGCGGCGGTATAGCTTATGTACTTGATGAAGATTCAAAGCTTTACACAAAGCTTAACAAGCAGCTCGTTTCTTCGGAAACTGTAACTGATAAGTATGATGTTCAGGAATTAAAAGAGATAATCACAGAGCATGTTGCTTACACTAATTCAAAGAAGGGCAAGGAAATCCTTGATAACTTCGGCGAGTATCTTCCTAAGTTCAAGAAGATTGTTCCTAACGATTATAAGAAGATGATGAACAAGATTGTACAGATGGAAGAAAAAGGTCTTAGCAGTGAGCAGGCTCAGATTGAAGCATTCTATGCAATACAGAGCAAGGCGTGATTACATGACAGCGTGAAAGGAGAGACGAGATGGGAAAAGCAACCGGATTTATGGAATACGAGCGCGAAGAAAGCGCAGCTATAAAACCAAAGGAGCGTATTAAGAATTTTGATGAATTTCATACTCCGCTTTCTTTGGAGAAGCAGAGAACTCAGGCAGCACGCTGCATGGACTGTGGTGTACCGTTCTGTCAGGCAGGAATGATGATTAAGGGAATGGCATCGGGATGTCCTCTTAACAATCTGATTCCTGAGTGGAATGACCTTTTGTATAACGGCAACTGGCAGCAGGCGTATAACCGCCTGCACAAGACCAGCAATTTCCCTGAATTCACAAGCAGGGTATGTCCGGCACTCTGCGAGAAGGCATGTACATGCGGGCTTAACGGCGAAGCTGTATGTACCAAGGAGAATGAGAAGGCAATCATCGAGAAGGCTTATGAGGAAGGCTGGGCTGCACCTAAGCCTCCTAAGGTAAGAACTGACAAGAGGATTGCGGTTGTAGGCTCAGGTCCTTCGGGACTTGCGGTTGCAGACCAGCTTAACAGGAGAGGTCATCTTGTAACTGTTTATGAGCGTTCAGACCGTGTCGGAGGACTCCTTCGTTACGGAATCCCTAACATGAAGCTTGAGAAGCATATAATTGACCGTAAGATTGAGGTCATGAAGGCAGAGGGAGTAACATTTATCACAGATGCCAATATCGGTGAGAATGTGAAGGCTAAGAAGCTTCTTGAGGAATATGACAGTGTTGTTCTTGCATGCGGCGCATCTAACCCGAGAGATATCAAGGCACCCGGAAGAGATGCCAACGGAATATATTTTGCAGTTGATTTCCTTAAGTCTACAACAAAGAGCCTGCTTGATTCAGGACTTACAGACGGTAAGTATATATCAGCAAAGGGCAAGAATGTTATAGTTATAGGCGGTGGTGATACAGGCAATGACTGCGTCGGAACATCAATCCGTCATGGCTGTAAGTCAATAATGCAGCTTGAGATGATGCCTAAGCCACCTGTAGACAGACTTCCTAACAACCCATGGCCACAGTGGCCTAAGGTGCTTAAGACCGATTACGGTCAGGAAGAGGCAATTGCGGTATTTGGTGAGGATCCTCGTGTATACCAGACAACTGTTAAGGAATTCATCAAGGACAAGAAGGGTAACCTGTGCAAGGTTAAGCTTGTAAAGCTTGAGCCTAAGAAGGATGAAAAAACAGGCAGAATGATGATGTCTGAGGTTGCAGGAAGCGAGTACGAGGTTGACTGTGAGCTTGTTCTTATCGCTGCCGGCTTCCTTGGTACACAGAAGTACGTATCCGATGCATTCGGCGTGGAGCTTAACGAGAGAACTAACGTAAAGACCGCTCCGGGCAAGTTCGCAACCAATGTCGATAAGGTATTTACGGCAGGAGATATGCACCGTGGACAGTCACTTGTCGTATGGGCTATAAGAGAAGGCCGTGATGCGGCAAGAGAGGTTGACGAATACCTGATGGGATATACGAATCTGTAAGGTAATCCGGTCAGTTAGTTCGGAAACAGGATATATCTATGATTATATATCTGTGATAATACATATGATACGTGTGACGCCGCACAGGCTTACCGGTTCAACGCAGGGGGCGCTTGCGCTTGTTAGAACTGGCAGCGGTACATAAGGCACCGGAAGACGGTGCCTAAGTACCGGCCGTTCTAAATCCCCTGCTTATTAACCGGTAAGCCTGTGCGGCTGTGTATCTATATATATGATGATGTTACATATTATATTATAAACAAAGCTCTTGGCTGTGGGGGAAAACTCATGGCTGAGGGCTTTTTGTTGTATTGATTTTTGAACAGATTCATCAGTTCCGTTTTTGTCTGATATTACATGATAATGTTCCTTGTTTTCTTTTAGGGCAATAGCACGAATATTATGTTTTTAAAGGATTCTGACTTTTGATTCCGGTATAATAATAAATAGTACTTGTACATATTATCATAGTATGCTAACATATTAGATGATATTTGGTAAACTTATAGAAATATAAGGACACAAAGCCAGAGTCTAAGGTTAATGAAGGTGGAATTGGTATAACTATGACAGTTCGGTTGCATTAGAGCAGGTGAGAGTCTGCTTGGTGCAGCCTTTTTTATATATAAAATATGTGGGAGGAAATATGAAACAATGACGAGAGAAGAGAAAAAGTATTTTGCAAAACTGGAGAAGGCTTCAAAAAATAATCCAATGGTAAGGG
>CAMBEF010000017.1 GCA_945865495.1 uncultured Bacteroides sp.
AGGGCAAAGATGTATTGCTTATGATGGATTCACTTACACGTTTTTCCATGGCTCAAAGAGAAATTGGTCTTGCTTCGGGCGAACCGCCTGTTACGAGAGGATATCCGCCTAGTGTGTACAGTGAGATGCCTAAGCTTCTTGAAAGAGCGGGTATGTCAGACAAAGGTTCAATAACAGGATTGTATACAGTACTTGTAGATGGTGATGATTTTAATGAACCTATAACTGATACTGCGCGAAGTATTCTGGATGGACATATAATGCTCAACAGAAAGCTCGCACAGAAAAATCATTACCCGGCAGTCGATGTTCTTCAGAGTATATCAAGATGCATGAGCCAGATTGTAGATAAAGAGCATAAGAAGCAGGCAGGTAAGCTGAAGCAGGTGCTTGCTACGTACGGAGAGGCTGAGGACCTTATTAATATAGGTGCATACAAAGCCGGATCCAATAAGGCAATTGACTATGCAATAGAAAAGATAGATGCTGTTAATGAGTATTTGTGCCAGCAGACAGATGAAAAGTTTGGTCTTGAGGAAGAGCTGAATATGCTCGAGTCACTTTTTGCTGATTAAGGGATGATTAATGGCTAAGTTTGTTTACAGGCTTCAGAATGTGCTTGATGTTAAGTACAGGCTGGAATCACTTGAAAAAACTGCATATGCACAGGCAGCAGCAAGGCTGGCTGAAGAGGAATCAAAGTTTCAGGAACTTCTTACAAGGCAGAATACATACCGTGCAGAGCTTAAGGAAGCATCCAATGGAGTGCTTGATATTAAGCATATACAGCACCTCAGTGATTCAATGGAAGTTATGAAAGGCCTTATACAGAAGCAGTTCCTTAATGTAAATATAGCACAGAAGAACCTTGAAGCGGCACGCACAAGACTTAACAAAGCAATGCAGGAACGCAAGATATATGAAAAGCTCAAAGAAAAAGCTTTT
Source organism: uncultured Bacteroides sp. (assembly GCA_945865495.1). GTDB lineage: Bacteria > Bacillota > Clostridia > Lachnospirales > Lachnospiraceae > Bacteroides_F. Next base: position 946 of record CAMBEF010000017.1, read on the forward strand.
GAGAATTTTAAGACAGAACTGGCTGACCAGGAAAAGAAAGAGATAGATGAGCTTGTTAGTTTCACTTATAATGATGCCAATAGTGACGAGAGTGACTGACAGTATTTTGGAGGAGACACACAATGCCTAGAAAGAAGAAAAATAAAGACAACAGCGAGCTGGATGAAGTCCTTGATGTTGATGAGACTGATGATGAGGAAAAGGTCAAAGGCGGAACACTTTGGACTATAATTGTTGCGGTCGTTATTATTGCAATATGGCTTGTAATATTTGGACTTCTTATCAAACTTGATGTCGGTGGATTCGGAAGTACTGTACTCCGTCCTATATTAAAGGATGTTCCTGTCATCAACAGGATTCTTCCTGACGCATCAGATGAGGAAGTTGCAGCTGAGACAGGATACAAGTATAAAAACCTTGCTGAGGCTGTAGATCATATAAAAGAACTTGAAAAGCAGCTCGCAGACTATCAGAATAACGGCAATGCAAGCCAGGATCAGATTGCACAGATGCAGGCAGAGATAGACAGGCTTAAGACGTTTGAAGATAATCAGACTTATTATGAGGAACTCAAGAAAAAGTTCGATGAGGAAGTTGTATATACTGACAATGCACCGAGTATAGAGGAATATAAGAAGTGGTATGAGGAGATGAATCCTGATAATGCAGCTGACATCTATCAGCAGGTGCTTCTTAAGATTAATTATACTGAGCAGGTTAAGGCTTGGGCAGAGGCCTATTCAAAGATGGATGCAAAATCGGCAGCAGCTATTCTTGAAGAGATGACAGGTGATATTGATCTTGTCTCAGATATACTTAATAATATGAAATCTACTCAGAGAGCAGCGATACTGGCAGCTATGGATCCGGTATTTGCAGCTAAGATAACAAAGGTAATGCATCCTAATGAGCCTTAACAGAGGTGTCTGATTTATAATATTGATTTGTAAGTTATGATGTGGCAGTCCGGGACAGTGTTACAGATAGTAGAATCTGGAAGCTGCTGAGGATTTTCACATAGATATTATTGAAGAAAGGAGGAAAGAACATGGCTAATGATATTGTATCAGGAAGTGTTAGTGCACTTGCCGGTATGGGAACGTCTAATGCTGCACAGGCTGCATCAGCTAAGAAAAGCACGGGAAAAAGTGATTTCGGAAGCATTATGAGCAGTTCACTTGCATCAAGAGCTTCAGCTAATGCAGGTAATTCGCAGACTAATGTGAATACTGCAATCAAGTCACCCAAGAAAGTACAGGGAAGCAATCAGAATAGTGAAGTGAATACACCTAAGAATCCTGACAGTAAGCTTAACAGCAGCTCAGTAAAAAGCACAGCAGTTAACCAGTCACAGGACAATAGCAATGTAGACAAGATAGCCGGTGCACTTAACGAGATAAAAGAGCAGATTAAGAACGTTCTTGATATCAGTGACGATGAGTTTGAAGCAGCTATGGAAGCTCTTGGATTTACAATGCAGGATCTTCTTAAGGCTAATAACCTTACGGCACTGGTAGCACAGATTACAGGCACTGACGGAGCACTTGCACTTATTACGGATACTAATCTGTCAGATCAGCTTAAGCAGATTCTTGATTTTGTATCAGTAAAGACTGATGAACTTGCACAATCAATGAATATGACTGTAGATGAACTTACGGATTATATTAATGCTAATGCTGATAACCCTGCATTTACCGATGCACTTGCGGGAGCACTCGAGGCCAAAGCAGCAGATAGTAAGGACAATACAGACAATGCAGGACGCGATGTCACTGCTGAGGATGGCAGTCAGACATGGCAGAATGGCACACATGATAATCTTGCAGCAAAGATAACTGTAGAGAATACAGCATCCGATAATAATGCTTCACAGGATAAGGACTTTACCAGGCATAGTGATGCTAAGGCTGATTTATCTGAGAACAGTACAGGAATTGCAGCTAATCTTACACAGAGTATCAATGATTCATTTGGTGAAGTACTTGTTGAGAATGCGGGCCAGGTTGATGCTGCGGATATTGTCCAGCAGATTATTGACAGTGTAAAGGTTGTGTCAACGGAGAGCCTTCAGAGCATGGAGATTCAGCTTACACCTGAGAATCTTGGAAAGATTCATCTTACGGTGTCATCGAGAGACGGCATTATGACAGCACAGATTGCTGCTCAGGATGAGGCGGTTAAGAAGGCAATTGAGAATCAGCTTGCGGTCCTGAAAGAGAATTTTAACAATCAGGGACTTAAGGTTGAGCATGTTGAGGTAACTGTGGAGAGTCACGCGTTTGAAGGCAACCAGAATCCGGCAGACGGAAGCAGACAGAATCAGGAGAGCGGCAGGAGAAGAACCCTTAATCTTGACAGTCTTATGGGACTTTCGGAAGAGGAACTTTCGGATGAAGAGCAGCAGGTTATGGATATGCTTGTCGGAGATAACAGCAGTGTAAGTTACACGGCATAATTGAGAAATTAAGCATTGAATATTGTAAGAAGGAGGATAATTAGATGGCAGTAGCAACAGTTAACAGTGATGGTTCACTTAATACAGAGGCAACCAGCATATATCATTCAACTACTGATAAGTCTTATGATAACGGACTTGATAAGGATGCATTCCTTCAGCTGCTTGTAGCAGAGATGCAGAATCAGGATCCGCTTGAGCCATCTTCGAACACTGAGTATGTGGCACAGCTTGCTACATTCACACAGGTTGAAGAGATGCAGAATATGGCTAATTCAATGGCTCAGAATCAGGCTAATGCTCTTGTAGGCAAGACAGTAATAATGAATACTATTACAGCGTCGGGTACTACATCATATGTCGGAGGAGTAGTAGACAGAATCGTTAATTCTAACGGTAAGACATATGTCGGAATTGATGGAAGCCTCTATGATATTAACGACCTTAATTCTATTCTGAATACGGATTATTATAAGATTACTAATAATTCAAGTTCAAGCTCTGGTTCAAATAGTTCAACATCAGGCGGAACTTCTTCAGATAAGACAACTACAGACGCAGACAAGAAGACAGATACATCAGATAAGACAACTACAGACAAGACAGAATCATCAGATTCTAAGAAAGATGATACTACAGACAGCACAGCCAAAGCTTAGCGGAGGCTAATGCGTACAGTAACCATATGTGGGAGGAAATATATGCAGATTAACAGCAGAAGGTTTTCTTCAATTGAGCAGGTTACGGGGCAGTATCTTGGAAGCAAGAGCAAGGTACAGGAAAGTCAGAATCAGGATGTCTCGTTCCTTGATATTCTTAACAGGACTGCAGATGAGATTAAGAACCAGGACGGTGAAGAACTCAAGTTTTCAAAACATGCAGGAGAGAGACTGGCTGACAGAGATATTACACTGACCAATGAGCAGTTAGCACGGTTAGAGGATGGAGCCCACAAAGCCGGTGCCAAAGGAATTAAAGAGTCACTTGTACTGATGGATGGAATGGCATTTATTATTAACACAAAGAGTAATACAGTCATAACAGCTATGAATCAGTCGGGTGCGGAAGAAAACATTTATACTAATATTGATGGAGCCGTTATTATATAAGCCGGACCGCAAGGAAGCTTGGTCCCGGAATGACAGAAGGGACTTATGGCGGTTCCCATCGGACAGAATGGAGGAACATAATTATGATGAGATCATTGTTCTCTGGTGTATCAGGTCTTTCCTCACACCAGACAAGAATGGATGTAATCGGTAATAACATTGCAAATGTCAATACGATTGCATTTAAGTCCAGCTCAGTGTCTTTTAGCGAAGTATTCTACCAGACAACGCAGGTTGCATCCGGTCCTAATGCTACTACAGGCAAGGGCGGACAGAATGCCAAGCAGATAGGTCTTGGTACATCTGTTGGTTCTATTTCTACAAAAGTTGATACAGAGGGTGCTTCGCAGCGTACAGATAACCCATTTGACGTTAAGCTGTCAGGAAGCGGTAATTCATTTTTTATCGTAAGAAGCAACGGTAATACATATTTTACAAGAGCCGGAGATTTTACATATGATGCCAGCGGTGCTCTTGTTACACAGTCAGGTGCCAATGTAATGGGCTGGGTAACTAATGACCAGGGAGAGATTGTAAAGGATGTTGTTCAGCCACTTTATGTCAAGAGTGACGAATTCACATACACAATGCCTGAGCAGACAACCAACCTTAAGGTATCAGGTAATATTAATTCAAGCAGCAGTAATTTTGCTTCAGGCTCAGGTACAAGCGGTGCCGATGGTGATCAGAAGGGTGAAACAATGACACTTTCATTCTATGACAACCTCGGATACAGATATCAGGCAACAATCGCAGTTACACAGGTAGATAAGTACAATTACCATACAGAGGTTACAGGTGTTACTAAGGAAGGCAAGGCTGCTGATCTTACAGTGACATTTGATCACGATATCTCGTTTAATCCGACAACAGGTCTTCTTGATGGTACAGATTCATCACTTGATTTTACGATTACCGGCGGAGCTGATGCGGATTCATTTGTAACAGATACTATTGCAGTTGATATATCAAATCTTAAGTCAATCGGCGATGAGACTAAGTTTGAATATGTTGATGTTGCAGGAGCAGGTAAGGCTGTAGGTAAGATGAGTTCCGTAGGTATTCAGGATGACGGACGTATCATTGCTTCATACAGCAATGGTGATACAGTTGTCATCGGACAGATAGCAACGCAGAGCTTTACTAATGCGGCTGGTCTTGAGAAGGTTGGTACTAATATGTATGCAGCAACACTTAACTCAGGTGAGTTTGATGGTGTCGGTGAAGATATTACATCAGCCGGAGGCAGTATGGTATCAGGTACTATTGAGATGTCTAACGTAGACCTCGCATCAGAGTTTACTGATATGATCACTACACAGAGAGGTTTTCAGGCCAACTCAAGAATTATAACTGTTTCAGATACAATGCTTGAGGAACTTATAAACCTTAAGAGATAATAAATAAATCCCATGCGGCTGCATGAGGTGGTTATCGTGCAGCCGCTTTTTTAAAATTGAGTTACGGCAGATTATCAAATGTCATTAATTTGTTGCAATAATTCGACAAAAGTGGTTTAATATATAGTAGTTTATGGAATTTTGTGCATCAATTGCGCACGATACTTTTCAGCAAAGGAGGGGGCGTATGATTGAGGTAACCAGAATTAACGGCACTAAGATAATGATTAATTCGGATATTATCGAGATGATGGAAGAAACTCCAGATACTGTTATCACGCTTACTAACGGACACAAGTATATAGTCAGTGAGAAGACGGATCAGATAAAAGAAAGCATTATAAGCTTCCGCAGAGAGATTTATAAGGATTTAATAGCAGTCGACAAGAATTAAGCAGGGAAGGTATATAACATTGGATATTTCTACATTAATAGGTATTATAGGCGGTATAGGCCTGATTATATTTGGTATATTATGGAAACAGCCATCAGCAGCGGTTCTTCTTAATTTCGTTGATATACCATCATTATTTATTACGGTCGGTGGTACATTCTCATCAACGCTTACATCGTACAAGCTTAAGGATTTCCTTAATGGACTTAAAAGTATTTCCATTATATTCAAATCACCGGAGATTGACAATGTGTCAGTAATCAACAGAATAATAGAACTTTCTAACGTAGCCCGTAAGGAAGGTCTGCTTGCTCTTGAAGAAGTTGCATCAGGACTTGAAGACGAGTTCATGAAGAAAGGAATTCTTCTTATAGTGGATGGTACTGAGCCGGAACTTGTCCGCGGTATTTTGGAGACAGAGATGGATTTTATGGAGGAACGTCACAGCAGACTTGCAGGTTTCTGGGATACGATAGCTTCCATGGGTCCTGCCTGGGGTATGATTGGTACTCTTATAGGTCTTATCAATATGCTTAAGGCGATGGGAGACGATATGTCTGCTATCGGACCAAGTATGGCTACAGCGCTTATTACAACATTGTATGGTTCAGTAATTGCCAACTGGATTGCCATACCTACATCTAATAAGCTCAAGGATATATCAGCTAAGGAATACCAGTCGAGAGCACTTGTTGTTGAAGGACTTCTGTCTATACAGGCAGGCGAGAACCCACGTGTCATTGAAGAGAAACTTAAGTCATTCCTCTCACCGGCAGACAGAGAAGGAATTAACCCTCAAGAGGGAGGCAATGCCGGAGGTGAAGGCTGATGGCTAAGATTAAGAAGAGAGAGGAAAAGGGCGGCGGTGCTGCCTGGATGAATACATTCAGCGACCTTATGAACCTGCTCCTTTGCTTCTTTGTAATGCTTTTTGCAATGAGTGATCCTAATCAGGAGAAGTTCCAGCAGCTTTCAGCATCACTTGCATCTACATTCAGCATATTTAATGCAGGAAGCGTATCAATGGGAGACGGCGTTCTTATAGGAAGCGGTGCAAGCCAGCTTAATGAACTTGCGATATATTACAATAATATGGGTATGAACAGCGAGGGAGAGATTACACAGGAAGAGATAAAGGATGCGGCACAGCAGATTCAGGAAGCCGGACTTCAGGAATCAGAGCATATGGCTGAGAATATAGAGAAGCAGCTTGAACAGAATATGCTATCTGATGATGTTGAAGTAAAGGCTACATCAAAGTATGTAATGCTGAACCTTAACAGCGGTATCCTGTTTGATTCCGGAAAGTCTGAACTTAAGACTGAGGCAGTCACACTCCTTGATAAGGTATCGAGCATACTTTGGGAATATAATGATAACATGATAGCAGTTGAAGGCCATACGGATAACAATCCTATTCATAATTCAAAATATCCTGACAATACGATGCTTTCACTTTACAGAGCTTATTCTGTATTCACATATCTTACGGATCAGAAGGGATTTGATGCATCAACGATGCTTGCAACCGGAAGAGGAGAATCAGTTCCTATAGCTTCCAATGCAACAGCAGAGGGACGTGCACAGAACAGAAGAGTTGAGATAAAGATATACAACAGCTTTGAATAGACATAAAGAAAGGCAATGGTGTTAAAAATGAAAAAAAGCATGCTGAATGTAATTACACTCGCATTAGTACTTATCAATCTTGTACTTACGGTGATTCTTACATTTTCAATCGTGTCAACAACTAAGAAGACGGATAATCTTATCACTAAAGTGGCTGAGATAATTGATCTTGATGTTGGAGGAGGAATCTCATCTAATAACAGTGGTTCATCACTTGCTGTAAGTGATATGGAGACTGTTGATGTTAAGAATTCAGATGATTCTACAAAGATAACACTTTCACTTCTTGATTCTAATAATAAGATTCATTATGCACAGGTAAGTGTAGTGCTTACGCTTAATAAGAAGTCAAGAGATTATTCAGAAAAGCGTTCCAGCATCGACAGCGGAATGCAGCTGATTGTCAACAATGTAAATACAGTTGTGTCATCATATACATATGATACAGCTCTTCAGAATAAAAGCAACATGGAGGCAGAGCTCCTCAGTAAATTACAGAACCTGTTCCAGACAGATATGATTCACAGTGTTGCAATTAATCTGGTAATTTCATAAATATCAGTAATAGGATACTGGGAACAGGAGGTGTGAAGGATGAGCGAGGTTTTATCCCAGGACGAGATAGACAAACTCTTAAGTGCGTTGAACAGCGGCGAGTTAGATGCCGAAGAGATAAAGAATAATGATGAACGTCAGGTTAAAGTCTATGACTTTGCAAGACCGTCCAAGTTCTCCAAAGAGCATTTAAGAACACTCGAGATCATCTTTGAACATTTTGGAAGATTACTTGCAACAAACCTTCCGGGATATCTGAGAAAGACAGTAAGTGTAGATGTCGTCAATTCTGAAGTTGTTATCTATTCAGAGTTTTCCAATGCACTTTCTAATCCGGTGCTGCTCGGCGTTGTAACCATGCCGCCGCTTAAAGGCAATATTATCATGGAGATGGCGTCTAATCTTGGATATGCAATTATAGACCGACTGCTTGGCGGTTCGGGTAATGCCATTGACAAGGCAAGAGATTTCTCAGAGATTGAACTTACAATACTTGAGAGAATATTTACAATATGTGTTAATCTGTTACAGGAACCTTGGCAGAATGTTGTCCAGACTTCACCAAGACTTGAGAGAATAGAGACCAATTCACAGTTTGCACAGATTATATCTCCGAGCGAGACGATAGCAATTGTGACGCTCAGCATTAAGATAGGAGATGTGGAAGGTCTTATGAATATATGTCTTCCATTCGTTACACTCGAGCCTGTCATGGACAAACTTAATACTAAGTATTGGTTTTCTACATTACAGGATAAAGATGACCAGTCATATCAGGATGCAATTGAGAGCCTGATTGGCAGGGCGCAGATTCCGATGAAGGCTGTGCTCGGACATAGCAAGATATCAGTTGGAGATTTTGTTAATCTTCAACTTGGAGACATTATCAGGCTTGATAGAAAAGTCGATGATGAATTAGAGGTATATGTCGGCAATATTAAGAAATTTGCGGCACTTCCGGGATATTCGGAGGATAAATATGCCATAAGAATAACAGAAGTGATAAAGGAGGAGAGCGAGTAAGATGGACGGAATGCTATCACAGGATGAAATTAATGCACTGTTTGGCAATAATGATGCAGCATCCGATTCAAAAGATGACGCGCAGACTGCAGCTGATCAGGATATAACACTTACTGACAGTGAAAAGGATGCAGTTGGTGAAATATCCAATATATGCATGGGAACAGCAGCTACAACGCTCAGCTCGTTGCTGAATCAGCGTGTTGATATTACTACACCACATGTATCTATCTCTACATGGGATGATCTTGCAAGGCAGTATGACAGACCATGCGTTATGATGCAGATTTCTTACAAAGAGGGAATTGACGGCAATAATGTACTTATACTCAGAGAAAACGATGTCAAGATTATAACAGACCTTATGATGGGAGGACCGGGTAACGCGGATCCTAATGAAGAACTTACGGATCTTCACCTGAGTGCTATTGGTGAGGCGATGAACCAGATGATGGGCTCAGCTGCGACATCAATGTCATCAATGTTCAACCGTAAGATAGATATCAGCCCACCGGTATCAAATCTTGTAGAAGTATATAACAATGAGACAGAAGATTTGCCGGATTTCCTTAAGGGCAAGTTTGTCGAGGTTATGTTCAAGCTTACAATCGGCACGCTTATTGACAGCAGCATAATGCAGCTGTATCCTATTGATTTTGCTCATGAACTTGTTAATATGTTCAGCGTTGATACAGATAACAGTGTATCAAATGATGCACCTGCAGCAGCATCACAGCCGGCACAGGCACAGCAGCCACAACCTGCACCACAGCCAACGCCGCAGCCTCAGCCTCAGCCGGTTCAGCAGCCAATGATGCAGCAGCCAATGTATAACAATTATGCACCACAGCCGGATGTTAATGTCCAGCCGGCAGCTTTCCAGCCATTTGCCGGAGATTTGTCAGCACTGTCACAGAAAGAAAACATTGACCTTATTATGGATGTGCCACTTGAAGTTACAGTTGAGCTGGGAAGAACATCCAAGACAATCAAGGATATACTTGAGTTTGCACCGGGAACGATTATCGAACTTAATAAGATTGCAGGTGAGTCCGTTGATGTTCTTGTTAATGGTAAGAATGTAGCTAAGGGTGAAGTTGTTGTTATCGAAGAGAATTTTGGCGTAAGAATTACCGAGATTATCAAAGAGCAGTAATTTTGCAAAAAATACAAAAAATAATAGGAAATTACAAAGTTTTAGTGTATAATGTTCAGTGTGTTATTTTAATTCATTGGGATTATTTGGGCTTGTTAGCCACATTAGAATAATATGGAATAAGGAGAACAGGTATGGCAAAGAATATTTTAATATGTGATGATGCAGCATTTATGAGAATGATGATAAAGGACATTCTCACAAAGAATGGTTACAACATTGCAGGAGAAGCTGAGAACGGTGCTAAGGCAGTTGAGAAGTACAACGAGCTTAAGCCGGACTTGGTACTTATGGATATTACAATGCCTGAGATGGATGGTATAGAGGCTCTTAAGAAGATTAAGGCCGGAGACCCTAATGCTATGGTAATTATGTGTTCAGCAATGGGGCAGCAGGCAATGGTAATTGAGTCTATCCAGTCAGGAGCTAAAGACTTTATTGTTAAGCCTTTCCAGGCAGACCGTGTAATTGAGGCAGTTAAGAAAGTAATTGGTTAGTCTGATGGCATTTTTGAAGATTTCATCCGGTACAATTGATTCAATTGCACAGCTGATTTCTATGATTCTGATATTTATATTTGTGCTTGCACTTACATACTTTACAACGAGATTCGTTGGCAGTTATCAGAAGAATAAGATGGCCGGCAGTAATGTCAATGTACTGGAGACATTCAGAATTTCTAATAATAAGTACATTCAGATAATTAAGATAGGTAAGAAGTATTTTGCCATTGCAGTATGCAAGGATACGATATCGTATCTTTGTGAACTGGATGGAGAGGATTTGATTTATAACAGTACAACAACTGAATCTCATTCCGACAGCTTCAAAGCTATATTGGATAAGTTAAAAAAGGACAAGCCAGAAGATTAGGTGGGATGAACTATGTTACGATTTATTAAAAAGCATGGAAGAGTCATAAGTAAGGCAGCCATGCTGGTTGCAGTAGTAATTGTCGTATGCTTATGTACGGCGGGTACTGCTTCGGCAACACAGGCAACGACAGCCGCCCAGGAGACGGCAACAGCGGCAGGCAGCAATAATAATCTTATTAATTTTAGTGTTGCGGCCGGTGACGGTAGTGATATGGCAAGTGTATTGCAGATGCTGTTAGTGCTTACGATAATATCACTGGCACCATCAATATTGATGCTGCTTACGTCATTTACGAGAATCGTTATAGTTCTTCACTTTACAAGAGCTGCATTAGGTGTGCAGACGATTCCGCCTAATCAGGTACTGATTGGCTTGTCTATATTTTTGACCTTTTTTGTCATGTCACCTACATTTACACAGGTGTATGACAGTGCAATAAAGCCGTTATCCAACAATGAAATTACAGTCGAGCAGGCATTTGATGCAGGAGTAAAACCGATGCGTGCATTTATGCTCAAGCAGGTTTCAACGAAGGATCTGGATACATTTCTTAATATTGCTGGCACAGAGGCCGGAAGTATTGAGAATGAGGATGATATTCCGCTTAATGTCCTGATTCCGGCGTTTATAATAAGCGAGTTGAGAATAGCATTTATTATAGGTTTTCTTATATATATTCCGTTTATTGTTATAGATATGGTGGTTTCATCGGTACTTATGTCAATGGGTATGATGATGCTCCCACCTACGACGATATCAATGCCGTTCAAGATACTGCTGTTTGTAATGGCTGACGGATGGAATCTTGTTATAGGTAACCTTATGCAGACGTTTTCATAAGTGAAAGGATGGGATTGTAGATGACTGAGCAGGATATTATAACTATTGCCCGGCAGACTATATGGATAATAGTACAGACATCAATGCCCGTACTTGTTATATCTATGATTGTAGGTCTTGTAATAAGTCTTATACAGACAATTACATCTATTCAGGAACAGACACTTACATTTGTTCCGAAGATGCTTTCTATTTTTATAACTCTCATGATACTGGGGTCATGGATGATTAACAGAATTGTGGAATTCATAACACAGTTGTGGGGGAATTTTGGACAGTATATTCATTAGGGAATAAAATATGATTAATTATAGCGTTGCATTACAGGAGTTTGAATTATTTATATTGATTTTGGTGCGTATTTCAACCTTTGTCTATGCAGCGCCATTTTTTAATACGGCGAATACACCTAACAGAGTGAAAGTCGGCTTTTCATTTGCACTGGCAATACTGGTATATACTCTGGATCTGGGTATTACATATACATATAGCGGAATGCTGGATTATGCTGCGATAGTGCTTAGTGAGGCTGCGGTTGGGCTTCTGCTTGGATATGCGGCTAATGCGTGTGTGCAGATTATTATATTCTCGGGACATATTATTGATGTTGACATGGGTATCTCAATGGCAACTATATTTGACCCGACAACGAGAACACAGGTAGGTATAATGAGTAATCTTTATTATTATCTGCTGTCACTTTTACTTATTGTATCGGGGCTTTACAGATATCTTGTATCTGCAATTGTTGATACATATAAGGTTATTCCGATTGGCCAGGTCGCATTTAAACCATCGCTGTATACAACTATTGTTGATTTTATCGGAGACTATTTTGTCATAGGATTCAGGATAGCTCTTCCGATGTTTGCATGTATGATGCTTCTTAACTGCATTCTTGGTGTGCTTGCACGAATAGCACCTCAGATGAACATGTTTGTAATGGGTATGCAGCTTAAGATTTTTGTTGGTATCATTGTTGTTACATTTACTTTGGTTATGTTGCCGTCTGTATCTAATTATATTTTTCAGGAGATACGGACTATAATGGTGCAGATTGTTAATTCCATGACGCCGGTATAGAGGTAATTAAGTTGAATGATTTGGATGGGGAAGTAAGGCTGCGGCTTGAATATGACCTCCAGTTCTTTGCAAAGGATGGTCCTGGCGGAGAAAAGACGGAGGCACCTACAGCCAAAAAATTAAATGACGCACGTAAGGAAGGACAGGTTGCAAAGAGTAAGGAGATTATAACTGCTCTTATGCTGCTGGCCCTTTTTGTGGTTATTAAATTTTATATTGGCAATTTGGGTCAGCAGATGATAGAATGTTTTAGTGAGTTCTATGATCTGTTCACGAAGATAATCGGTAACAGCGAATATGGAATGAGAATGGTCGATGCTACCGGTATTGTGAGTCTTGGGCTTACAACGGTGCTTAACATGATTGTACCGTTTATTGCGTTGGCAGTAGTTATAGCAATTCTTGGTAATGCATTGCAGCAGAAGTGGATGGTAACTACCAAACCGCTTCAGCCGAAGTTCAGCAAGATAAGTCCTTTATCAGGTCTTAAGAGAATGTTTAACGTAAAGCAGCTTTTTGAGGTCGGTAAGTCTATTGCTATGATTGCTGTTATGTGCTATGTGATATATACAACGGTTAAGGACAAGCTTGGTGTTTTGTATACATTTTATAATATATCGCTGTATGAGGCACTTGAGATTGTCGGGGATATAATTGTTGACCTTGGAATTAAGATAAGCGCGGTATTTCTTGTGATTGGTTTTGTTGATCTTATATATCAGAGACATAAGTTTAAGGAAGATATGAAGATGACAAAGCAGGAGATTAAGGATGAGTTCAAGAATACTGAAGGAGATCCGCAGGTTAAAGGCCAGATAAGACGAAGAATGCAGCAGGTTTCAAGACGAAGAATGATGGAAGCTCTGCCGCAGGCTGATGTTGTTATTACGAACCCTACACATTTTGCGGTTGCATTGAAGTATGAGGCTAATAAGGGGCAGGCCCCCGTAGTAATAGCCAAAGGTGCTGACTACCTTGCTTTTGACATAAAGGCCAAAGCCAAAGAGTGTGGCATAGAGATAGTTGAGAATAAGCCTCTGGCCAGAATACTGTACAATAATGTTGAGATTGGAGCACAGATTCCTCCTGAACTTTATCAGGCGGTGGCAGAAGTGCTGGCATTCGTATATTCGCTTAAGAATAATTATAATATGGACGAAGGGAGAAGATAAACGGTGAATATCAGGAAGACAGATTTATTTATCGGTATATATATACTTGCAGCAGTTATATTCATGATTGTCTCAATTCCGAGCTGGTTATTGGATATTCTGGTTGCACTTAATATAGCAATAGCGATGATTATTCTTTTTAACGCGCTTTTTGCAAAGGAAGTTCTGGATATGTCGGCGTTCCCGACAATGATTCTTTTTACAACAATATTCAGAATCTCACTTAATATTTCATCAACAAAGCTTCTTCTTAAAACGGGTAATCCGGGTAAGGTCATCAGCACATTCGGCTCATTTGTCGGAGGCGGTGATATAATTATTGGTGCAATCGTATTTATCCTTATTACGGTTGTGCAGTTTGTTGTAATTAACAAAGGTTCTGAACGAGTATCAGAGGTAACGGCGAGATTTACACTTGATGCCATGCCGGGTAAGCAGATGGCTATTGATTCAGATCTTAATGCAGGAGCAATCACTGATAAGGAAGCAGCTGTAAGACGTAAGAAGCTGCAGCAGGAGAATGCATTCTTTGGCTCTATGGATGGTGCCAACAAGTATGTTAAGGGAGATGCCACCGCAGGTCTTATAATCACTGGTGTCAACCTTGTGGGCGGTATCCTTATGGCGGTTCTTCGTCAGGGCATGGATATTAATGAAGCACTTAATACTTATACAATACTTACAATTGGTGACGGACTCTGCAGCCAGATTCCATCCCTGCTGATATCATTATCTAATGGTATTATTGTTACAAAGGCATCTTCAGAGGAAGGGCTTTCAGATACTCTTGTCCAGGAGCTGTTTTCACTTGATAAGGTTCTTCTTATGGTTGGCGGTGCCATGGCGTTCATTGGAGTATTTACTCCGCTTCCTATATATATTTTTGTTCCAATTGGTGTTGCACTTATTATTATAAGCAGGAATGTAGGCAGGACAGCTGGGGAACAGGCAATAGAAGAAGAAGTGCAGTCAGAAGAAGATGCGGCACAGGAGATACGAAGGCCGGAGAATGTTGTATCGCTTCTTAACGTAGACCCTATAGAGCTTGAGTTCGGTTATGGCATTATTCCGCTGGCTGATGTTAATCAGGGCGGCGACCTCCTTGACAGAGTTGTAATGATAAGACGCCAGATAGCTCTTGAACTTGGTGCGGTTGTTCCTATAATCCGTCTGAGAGATAATATTCAGCTTAATCCGAACCAGTACATAATTAAGATTAAAGGAATACAGGTAAGTGAAGGAGAGATCCTTTTTGACCATTATATGGCAATGAACCCGGGATATGTAGAGGAAGAGATAACAGGTATTCCTACATTTGAACCTTCATTCCATCTTCCTGCAATATGGATAACAGAGAGCCAGAGAGAGAGGGCTGAGTCACTTGGATATACTGTAGTTGATCCGCCATCTATTATTGCAACACACCTTACGGAAGTTATAAGACAGCATATTGCTGAACTTCTTACAAGACAGGATGTACAGAATCTTATTAATAATATTAAAGAGAATAATTCTACCCTTATTGATGAGCTTATTCCAAAGCTTCTTGGAATCGGTGATATACAGAAGGTGCTTCAGAATCTTCTTGAAGAAGGAATATCAATACGTGATATGGTTACAATTATTGAGACACTTGCCGACCACGCAAGCGTAACAAGAGACACGGATATTCTGACAGAGTACGTAAGACAGAGCCTTAAGAGAGCAATATCGATGAAGTATTTCCCTGCTAATGAGACTACACAGGTAATTACACTTGATCCGAAGATTGAACAGGAGATTATGGGTTCAGTTAAGCAGACAGAGCAGGGCGCATATCTTACGCTTGACCCGGAGAGAACTAAGCTTATCATGAATTCACTTGGAATTGAGCTTAAAAAACTTGAAGATATCGGTAAAAATCCTATTGTTGTTACATCACCGATTGTCAGAATGTATTTTAAGAAGCTTGCAAGTGACTATTACAAAGATATAATAGTTGTTTCATATAATGAAGTTGAATCAGATGTTGAATTACAGTCAGTGGGGATGGTGACGGCATAGTATGATAGTTAAAAAATTTCAGGCGCCAACGGAGACGGAGGCGATACTTAAAGCTAAGGATGAACTTGGGAGTAATGCAGTAGTCCTTAATGTAAAGACACTTAAGCAAAGAGGTATTTTCAGACTGTTCAGAAAAGATGTTGTCGAGGTAACGGCAGCGCTTGAAGAAAATGAATTTATAAGCAACATGAATGCGGCAAAACACCAGCCTGCATCACCAAAAACCGGCAGCACATTTACGGCGGTTGTTGATGAAAAGCTGGATGTAATGAATGATTCGGCAGTTATTGAGGAGAAGCTGGATTCGCTGCATAATATGCTGAGTCAGCAGATGAACAGGGGAGGGGCACCTTCACCTGCCGTCGCGAGAGCGTATGAGGAGATGGCTGCCGCAGCTGAAAAAGAACCCGTAAGTCAGGGAAAGCAGACTAAGGAAAATAATAACAGTAACTTTAAGTATCTGCAGCTTATCTATAACAAGCTCATAGATAATGAAGTTAATGAAAAATATGCCAATGCAATTATTAATGAAGTGAGTGGATCTATCAAGAAGGAAGCAAGCATAGACAGCCTTCTTGGATGTGTGTACCAGAAGATAATTCTTAAGCTCGGGGAGCCTGTATATATGACAAAGGGTGACAAGCCAAAGGTCATTATGTTCATAGGACCGACAGGTGTAGGCAAGACAACCACAATAGCCAAGCTTGCTTCATACTATAAGCTTGAAAAGCAGTATAAAGTTGCGTTTATAACAGCTGATACATATAGAATTGCAGCGGTTGAACAGCTCAATACTTATGCGTCAATCATAGAATGCCCTGTTAATGTTGTGTATTCGGTTGACGAGATAGCACGCAGCCTTGAGGATTTCAAGGATTTTGATCTCATATTCGTTGATACGGCAGGGCGCTCACATAAGGATAAGGAGCAGATGCTTGAGCTGCATGAGTTAAGAGATATGGTAGCGGGGCTTTCGGATACATTTGATCTTGAATGCTATCTTACACTCAGTGCGACTACAAAGTATAAGGATATGCTTGATATAACAGGCATGTATGCAGATATACCGGATTACAGGCTTATATTTACAAAGCTTGATGAGACATGTGCATATGGCAACATTCTTAATATAAGAATGGCAACAGGGGCACAGCTATCATATACTACTACGGGGCAGAATGTACCTAATGATATTGAAGTGATTAACGAGCAGGCAATAGCAAGACAACTGCTGGGAGGCTGATAGCCGGACGGAGGAACCATGGACCAGGCAGAGAATTTACGAACAATTATAAAAAAGCAGAATCAGAAGACTATAGAGAATGCAAGAATAATAGCTGTAACAAGTGGTAAGGGAGGCGTCGGTAAATCCAACATATCAATTAATATAGCGCTTCAGTTTGCACGAATGGGTAAGAGGGTAATAATACTTGATGCGGACTTCGGACTTGCCAATATTGAGGTTATGTTTGGAATTATTCCAAAGACTAACCTGAGTGATCTTATGTTTAAGGGCAAGGAACTTAAGGATATTATTCTTGACGGACCTGAGGGTGTTAAGTTTATATCAGGCGGTTCCGGTATAGCCAAGCTTGCTAATCTTGACCGCGAACAGGTGCGGCGTATGGTTGGCAAGCTGTCAGAACTTGAAGAGATGGCTGATATTATTATAATAGATACAGGTGCGGGAATGTCGTCAAGCGTTCTCGAATTCCTTGTGTCGGCACCTGAGATTATACTGGTAACAACGCCTGAACCTACATCAATTACCGATTCCTATGCGCTGCTTAAGGGGCTGAGTCTTTATGAAGGATTTGATGATAATAATACGAGAATCAGAGTGGTAGCCAATAAGGTATCATCAGCTTCAGAAGGCAAGGCATTGTATGAGAAACTGAGTATGGTAGTTAAGCAGTTCCTCAAGATTAATATCGAATTCCTTGGAATAGTATCACAGGACAATGCAATACCTAAGGCTGTAATGAAGCAGAAACCGGTTTCAATAGCGTTTCCTGATTCGGCTCCGGCACATGATTTTTATAGTATTGCGCATACATTGGAAACTAATGAAGACCCGGTGTTTAACAGGAAGAATGGCATACGCAATTTTCTTAAAAACGTTTTTTCAAAGGGAATGTAATATATAACACTAAATAATACGAGGTGAATCTGAATGGCGGGAAACGTTATAACAGTTGGGGCAAAGATAGAACTCACCAAGCTTAATGCGAGAAAAAAACAGAATACCGAAGGGATGAAAGTATACTACAGTAAAGTACTTGACATTATTGAAGATGAAGATGGCATGGTGATTAAGGCAGCAGTGCCTATGGATGAGGGACATATAGTACCTCTGGCCGTTGGCGCGGAATATGATGCGTATTTTTCTGAAGGCAGCAGTATATATGCCGGACCGTGCAGAAGAACAGGGCGTTCAAAGGATATGAATATATATACGATGGATATTGTCCTTACTGATGACCTGCACAGAGTGCAGCGGAGAGGATTTTACAGACTCCCATGCAACAGGCCTGTTAAGGTACAGGTACTGACTGATTTTCAGGCAGCAGGATATGAGCGTACACATCAGTGGAATGAAAAGCTGTTCCAGAATGCCAAGCCGGTGCTTGAGGCAACACTCATAGATTTAAGCGGCGGCGGAATACGTCTGCATTCAGACATACATTACGAAAAAGAAAGCCTTGTAAGGGTATTTCTTGATATTATCTATAATGATGAACCAAAGCAGCTTGAACTGCTGGGCGAAGTTGTAATGTCGTATTCACTTGAGAATGACCGCAGCATATATGAGACAAGGGTACAGTTCAAATCAGTACCTAATGAGATAACAGAGATGATAGTCAAATATATATTTATGGAGCAGAGAATAACACAGCAGAAGTTAAGAGGGTGATGGTATGGCAAAAAAAATATTGTTAATCGATGACTCTGCACTCATGAGAAGGGTTATATCTGATATAATTAATTCAGGCGGTGATTATGAGGTCGCAGATATAGCACGCGATGGAGTTGAGGGTTTCGAGAAGATTGTTTCCAATCCAAGGCTTTATGATGCAATCATAATGGATATTAATATGCCGAGAATGAATGGCATAGAGCTCCTGAGAGAACTTCATAACAATCATATAGAGCAGACTGTGATTGTTGTAAGTACGGTCGCTAAGGAAGGCGCAAAAGAGACGATTCAGGCACTTGAATATGGTGCATTTGATTTTGTTACCAAACCGGAGAATTATTTTGAGACCAAGGGAGAAGCATTCAGGAATCAGATACATGCAATGCTTGATGCAGCAACGAGCAGCAGACCATCAGCTGCAAAAGCAGCACCGGCTCCTGCAAGGCCGGCAAGAACTACGATTCGCCAGTCGGCAGGAACTACAGTATCGGGAGCAGCCAGACCGGCTTCAAGAATTGTAACTTCACCTGCTACATCAAGGGTAGGTACACCGGATTCGGTAATCAGGCCGGATGCAGGCAGGGCAAAGGGTGTTAAGAGCGGACGTAAGAAGCTTGTAGCACTTGCATGTTCAACAGGCGGACCAAAGTCACTGCAGCAGGTAATCCCATATCTTCCAGAGAATCTGGATGCGGGAGTTGTACTTGTGCAGCATATGCCAAAAGGATTTACCAATTCACTTGCACAGAGACTTAATGAGCTCAGTCATGTGACGGTTAAGGAAGCGGAAGAAGGCGATGTGATTCGTAAGGGCTGGGTATATATAGCACCCGGCGGACGACATATAAGAGTAGATTCAAAAGGCACAGATTATGTAATCAGATTGTCTGATGAGGATCCTGTGGAAGGATTGAGACCATGTGCCAATATAATGTATGACTCACTTCGAAACAGCAGATTTGATGAGATTACATGTGTTGTGCTCACAGGAATGGGAGCTGACGGAACCAAAGGGATCAAGAACCTTAAGGATGCCGGAAGACCTATACATGTAATAGGACAGGACGAGCAGTCGTGTGTTGTGTATGGTATGCCAAAGGCATTAGCACAGGCGGGACTGACTGATGAAGTGGTACCGCTTAACCAGATAGCAGATGCAATAACTAAGAACGTGGGGGTATTGTAAAATGGACGTAAGCCAATATCTTGAGATTTTTATTGATGAATCAAATGAACATTTACAGACATTAAGTGATGAGCTTATGGTACTGGAGAAAGAACCTGAGAACAAAGACACTATTAATGAGATATTCCGTGCAGCACATTCCCTTAAGGGAATGGCAGGTACTATGGGATACAAGAGAATGCAGAATCTTACACACAATATGGAGAATGTATTCTCAGAGATACGTAATGACAAGATGAAGGTTAACAGCAAGCTTGTTGACGTATTGTTCCAGTGCCTTGATGCACTTGAGTCATATGTTGACAACATC
>CAMBEF010000018.1 GCA_945865495.1 uncultured Bacteroides sp.
TTCGTTGAAGATTTGAGTCATTCCGACTTTTGTAGCTAAAATTGCCTTCTTCATTAAATCTTTCCTCCTGTTTAATCTACAGCGGATAAGATGATTACGAACCGGATAAACCTTGTTGCGTAAGCGCATCTCATCATCCTAGAACAGTCAAATATAAGTGGAACCTTCACCACTGCGGTTTGTGTTGCTTCTATATTAAACCCTTCAGGATTACTACTTAGTTTATGAAAAAATTCAACCTCGTTGTCTTACCTGATGCGTCAACCCATACATCAATGCAACTGTTATGGTTTGAATTACTTCATCTTGATATTGATGTATACACCAGCAGGCATCTCTAACTTAGAGAGAGCATCAACAGTCTTCTGTGATGGTGTGAGGATATCGATAAGTCTCTTATGAGTTCTCTGCTCGAACTGCTCTCTTGAATCCTTATCCTTATGAACAGCTCTAAGAATTGTAACAACTTCCTTCTTTGTTGGAAGAGGTACCGGTCCGCTCACCTGAGCTCCCGTCTTCTTTACTGTCTCGATAATCTTCTTAGCTGACTGATCAATTAACTGATGATCATATGCCTTCAATGTAATTCTCATTACCTGATTTGCCATAATAAAAAAGTCGCCTCCTTTTCGCACTTTAGAACTTAAGTACGACAAGCGGTGACTGTACACTCCCCCGCGTGTATCATGAACTATCATGCTCATAATTACTCTCGCGGTCATTTCTGTATAATTAACAGATGATATTCTGTACAGTGACTTGTCGCCATTTTGTTGAAACCGATGGGTTGTATCGGTTTTTGACATTCGCTCCACGGAATAACCTGCTTAGCTTTCGCTTCGCAGCAACTTCTCGCTTCATTGCTATCATGTCACAGCAAGGATTAGTATACCTAATAAATCTAATATTTGCAACAATATTTTTAAAAAAATATTGTTTTTTTTAAGGAACAATCTACACAAAAGGCAGGGTGACTCCCTGCCTCTTATAATCATATATTAAACACTATTTAATATAGAAGAAACTCAGTGCGCCGTTATTACTTATTAATGGTTCTTCACTAAGTAAATCTCTTAATGCATTCTCAAGGTTCAATACATCGTCATCCTCATATGCGCGCCTGTCAATATATATACCCGCGAATCCTTTTTCTCTGACAGTCTTAAGCATCTCTGGTACATCATCATTGTTCACCGTAGACAGCCAGTTATCCGCATCTCTTCCGACTACACCGCCATAGCTCCATCTGAGTGTCTTAGAATGGATAAATCCTATCCAGAGGTCATAATCATTCATATCATTAACAGCACCACCCTCAGGATATTCATGATAAGGGAGCTGGTATATCATCGAACCCGCCGGAAGAGATGACTCTATTCTGGTTACAAATTCATGGTCGGATATATAATAATTCTTAAAGTTCTCATAATCAAACCTGAGCCCCGGATACTGGAACCATATTCCCCAGAGTGTCACAGCTGCACACACTGCAGCAAACACTCCATATACCGAGCCGCATGCATATCTGCCAAGCTTTGCGATCCTGCCGGACTCAAGAATCCTTGTACTCAGCACATTAAGCAGTATACATACTGCAGCTATCGAGATAAATGCTAGAAATATCGAAATTCTGTTATAACATCTTATCATATCTGTAATAAGCAGTCCGAACAGGCTTCCGAAGCCTCCTATCGTTCCGAGAAGTATCGCAGCGATATTAAGCAGTGATAAGAGCTCAAGCTGAACTTTGTATGGCTTGTCATCTCCCATGCGCTTAAGGAACAGCACAACAAGCAGTGCAAGGAAGCCGATACATCCCATAATTCCAAGATAAGCCATGTAATTCTCATTAACAAGCGGCATTGCATCGTTATATTCACTGATAATATTCTCCAGTGTTGAACTTCCGTGCGAATCCAACGGAATAAACAGCTGGGCTATCTTAAGCGAATACGTCTCAACGCCATCAAGGGTACGCAGAAATCCGTCCTTATTGGCTCCATTTGCCCTTATATAGAGCACATTAGGTATAAGTGCCCCCACCATAAATCCCGCAACAAGGACTATAAGCGATAATGCCTTGCCAAGATATCCGAACTTCTTCTCCTTAAGAGCTTTTACAAGTCCTGTTATAATAAGGAAGAAACATGTAAAAAACGCATAATAGGCAATTCCGTTATTAGCTATGCATGCCGATAAAACTATTGCAAAATAGTTCTTCCAATTCTTAAAAAATCCCCTGTTCAGTCTGAAGAAATTATCATCCTCATATATCCATATACAGAACAGAATCGATATCGGCACAAAATAATAGCATGCAAGCACATAGTGATTCATACCGCGCATGAATATGTACGGCATAAATGTAAATGTAAGCGCTCCGGCAACCGAAACCCATGGGCGTATCCGCATCTGCCTCAGCGCAAAGTACGCAAGCAGCGCAATCGTAGGAAATGTTGACAGGAACATAAGATTAACTGCAATTGCCGGGTTATCCGTGAACGTCACAAATATCTTAAGCACCATATTATCAAAATTATGCAGTGAACTTGCATAAAAATCATACCCATAATATCCGTAAGGCGCACCAAGCCTGTCCGTCTCCATTGTATTCATGCTGTCCTCGAGTGTCACAGCATTGACAAGGTATGACATGCCATCGCCGCCGTCATATGACATCGGATAGCGCAGGTCAAAATTCTGCATATCCATAAATACGTACATGAATGCACCGGTAAGCACCAGCATAACAATAACAGCGATAACATCTTTGTATATCTTCTTAACGAAACCTTTCATCCTGACCTCCGTGCTGTCCTAATATAATAAAACAGTTATCACAATATTATCGCTTTATATATGCCATTCTGTCAATTAAATTTTAATTAATTCAATTAATTCTTCCGCCTGCAAGTGCGATTGCACCGATAAAGTTCTTAAGCTCGCCCTTGAACAGTTCTGCCTTGGCATTGTCATCGTCATCTTCATACGCTTTGCCGATTGCCTTAATTGCCTCATTGACAGCATTCTGGTCTACCTCAACGCCAATCTCCTTAAGATAATCCTTGGTTGCGTTGTATACCTGTATTGTCCAGTTCACGCCTTCGAGTATGCTCTTTGCATAATCCTCAGTATCATCAGCCTTGCCATTCTCAAATTCAAATGCAACATTGCCAAGTGCTCTCTCAAGCTTCTTGCAATATTCTGATGCAGTAAGCACCGCTTCAATTACTTCCTTATTATCTGCTCCGTTAACTGTATTGTCTGCCATCATTCTGTCCCTTTCTTACCATCTTTATATAAATGCTGCCGGCTTTCACCACTCAACATCAGATTTTAAATATATATCGGCATAAACATGCAGAAACTTTACATTCCGGCATTCTTTTACACGATTGAGATTGCGAGATTGCCTTTTGTCCCGCTCCTCTATATAATATCTCATATAAAGACTGGTGTCTGCGCACAAACTTGATATGCGCAAAATGCAGCGCAGGAATGGAGATTAGTATGAATATTTTAATATACAGATACGGAAGCATTTGTGAACCTGACATCATCGAAGCATTTAACAGAATGTCTGTACATGTTGATGAGGTTACTGATGAGATATATAACAAAAAAATAACACCTGCCGAAGGAATAACTGTGCTAAAGAAGCGCCTTGACAGCGGCACTGCCTATTCACTTGTATTCACAGTCAATTTCTTTCCGTGGATTGCAGAAGTGTGCAGCATATATGGGATAATGTATTTTTCACTTATCGTCGACAGTCCGGTTATGGAGCTGTATTCCGATTCGATAAAGCTTCCGTGCAACCGGGTATTCTTATTCGACCGCTGCCTGTATGATGAATTTGCGGCATACAATCCCGGACATATATTCCACATTCCGCTCGCCACCAATATTCAGCGCAGCCGCCGCGTAATCGACAATGCAGGCTCTGCGCAGAAGCAGCATTTTGCAAGTGACATATCATTCATCGGTTCACTGTATACCGAAAAGTGCCTGTACAATCAGGTAAAGCTTCCAGCTTACTATGAAGGCTTTGCCAATGCACTCATTGATGCGCAGCTTAAGGTATACGGATATAATTTTATAGAGGAGTGCCTCAGCGATGATTTTGTAAATGTTTTCCTTGCTAACGCACCCGGCCATTATACATTCCCGGAGGCCAGCCGCCACGCATGGAAGGCACTTGTGGCACAGCAGTATATAAGTGTCAAAGCTGCCGAGCAGGAGCGTATCCGTGCGCTCAAGATGCTGTCAGAGAATTTCAGCGTTGACCTGTACACCGGCAGTGATACATCTGTCCTGCCGCATATACACAACCGCGGATTTGCGCGCTCACATACCGAGATGCCTCTTATATTCAACCAGAGCAAAATCAACCTTAACATAACGGCACGCTCCATACGCTCCGGCCTGTCACTGCGGATATTCGACATTCTCGGATGTGGCGGATTCCTGCTGACCAACTATCAGGCAGAGCTGCCGGAATATTTTGAGATTGGAAGCGAAGTTGAAGCATTTTCATCAATGGAAGAACTCCACGACAAATGTACCTACTACCTCAAGCACGACAGCGAACGCGAGGCAATTGCACGCCGTGGATACGAAAAAGCAGCCCGGTATCACTCATATGATACGAGACTGCTTGAAATGATGGATATGGCGCTATCATGTAATTCATAGACATCAGCCTACATAAACATCTGTCTTACCCTGTCCTCATAAGTATGTGCTGCTGCCACCTTAATGTGACCGTTTGCCGCAATTGCACGGCGCTCATCATCATGTTCAAGATAGTAGCGGCATTTACTTATAAGGTCTTCATCACTTTCATAATATACAAAATCTTCCCCCGGGATGAAATGTTCAAGAAGATCTGCCTGATAATTCGACATCAAAAATCCTCCCGCGCCCATAATATCCATACAGCGCAGTGGTATTCCCGTCTGTATGCTTCTAAGCGATATATTGAGATTAATGCGGCTGCATTTGAACACATACGGCATATCATTGTAATAATCAACCGCTCCCATGTTATGCACCTTCGGAAGCTCCGGGGTCGGATTGTGTGTATACACATTGACACAGCTGTCAGGAAGCTTTTCCGACAGCATGCCGAGCAGATGATGGCGCTCCCTCTCTGCAAGCTTACGCGCAAGAAAATAATTAGCATACACATATTCCGGTGTCTCGACACCATCCCTGTTCGGCTTATATTCAAGTGCTTTCTTCATCTCCTCAAGCACCTGTCCCTTAAGCATCTCTTCCATAAAGAAATATCCCTGCACCTTCATCTGTGCCTCTATAATTCCGTCAAGATATCCCTTTGCAAAATCCGGCATAGATGAAAGCCGTTCGTACAACTGATGCTTTTCGTTATACATTGAACCGACAAATGCAATATCACCACTTACGCGCTTAACTGTCTCCGGCGCCAGCCCTCTGCCATTACCCGATGGACTTACATGCATCGCATCAAGTCTTCTGACATTAGCGGCAAGCGGCATGTAATGCACCGTTGTTATTCCTTCCGATGCGAATCTGTCCGCAAGTGCCCTGTCAAATACATAGACATGATTGCATGGATTAATTATCGTATATGAAAATAACGACACCAGAGGACTGTCATATACCCACGCCACATACTTTACGTTATGCTTTTTGCATACATTAGATATCAGCGGGCTGTAATTAAATGTAAATACCGCATCAGAATCATCCCCCTTATTAAGATACTCTTCAATAAGCGCATCCAGCTTCGCCTCAGCTTCCGGATTAACGCGGTCATGTATCGCCTCAAACTCAACGCATATTACATTAATGCCGAGATTATGCATTGCATCAAGCATATCTTCTTTGCCAAAATTCTTCCATTCAGGAAATAAAACATTCATACCAATTCCTATTCCTGCGCTGCCCTTTGCGCATATCATGTTTGTATGCTTGTGCACACACAAAGTGCCCGTTATTCTAACCCATCCAGCAGTTCCACAAAATCCCTTGCTCTGTTAATCCATCTGTGGTTTGCCGATGCATTCTCATATCCTGCTTCAGCAATCGCACGCATCTTTGCATCATCAGCAAGCAGATTCTTAATCATTCCCGGCAGTTCATCTATCCTCTCAAGGTCATACATTACAATATCCCTGCCATTAGTGAAATGCTTTTCAAGATATGTAGTCTTATCCGTAAGACACACTGTATGATTAAGCATTGTATTAGCTATACGCTCCGTCATTCCCGCTTTGTGCCATGACATTATGTTAAGCGCAACCTTAGCCTGTCCCATTAGCTTTATGCCTTCCCTGTAAGATACATCAGGATGTATTATAAGATTATCCCTTACAGCAAGCGGGCAGTTATTCCAGCTTGAGCCGAACACATGAAGCGTGATGCCTGCATCAAGAATTGCCTCTACTACTTTTTCGCGGTAGTAGAACATTACAATACGGCATACATCCATACAGTCTGTTAGTGTTGCTGCAAATGCGCCTGCTTCATCCACAGTGCATGCAGGCTCACCGCACTCATGGATAACATCAGCAAGTGCCGCTTCACTTGTCATGTTGGGGTTATCCTTCATCTTTTCAAGCAGCCTGTATGCAATATCCTTCACCTCAGGCCTGCATTCTCTCTCAAGCGCTGCCATTCTTTCTCTGTAATCATGATATGATGCAACAAAAACCACGTCATATACCCTGTCGTCCCACGCTGTCTGTTCTGATTGCAGAAGTTCAATACCTGCCGGCGGCAGATGCCTGCCTGCTTTAATTGCCGGATAATGCCTGTTTATGTAATCAGCATAATTTTCATCCTGTGTAAGCACATAGTACCTGTCAAGAGGCAGTGTAAAATGATAATACAGATACAATGGATGGTCATAAAGGAAATTAAACTTTGGTGCCTCAATCAGATTGTTAACAAGTTCATTGGAATCTTTCATCTTAACCGAGAACAACGCTGTCTGGAATCCCACAACCGCGCGGTACCTGTTACCTACAAACCGTGCCAGTCCTCCGGTTCCATGTTCTGCCATGTCATACATAATTACCGGCACACCGCATTGTTTCAGGCTGTTGGCAAATTCATACGCAAATGACTTAAGCACATCAAAGCATATCGGATCTCCCATGTATATAACTACATGTCTTATCGCATCATCAATCCTGTAGTACTCGTCCTTCTTAGCTATCATCAGCTCAAGTTCTGATGTAAAATACTGTCCGATTCCATATGCATCCGCTTCCGTTATATACTTTGCCAGAAGCCTGTCAAAGCACTCAGCCGCCTGCAGCTGTGCGGCATATCTTCCGAATACATACGCATACATGAGATAATGTTCCTGATAAAGCATCACGCATGGCTGTTCAGACATAATTATCCGGACATTCGTGCCTTTTTCCGCAATATTATCTTCCAAAGCCAGCGCCCTTGCCGCAAGTTCAAAATCTTCACCGCATCCCAGCCTGTCATTGAACCCGGAATATTCTGCCGCAAATTTTCTTGATATGGCAATTCGTTCAAGGCGTCCTGCGCCTTTTTCAATCAGCTCCGGCAGTGTCAAACATCTGTAATCTTCCGGTGTCATAAGACGGCTGATTATGCCGTCATCAATTATCTCCCCCGGCGCAATGTATATCATGTAATCTCCCGATGTATACGATATTGCCGCATTCTTAAACTGTGATATCGTAGAATAATCCCTGCCGCTTGCGTCAGCAAAAGCAATTCCAAGCTTCTCAAGCTCCTCCCGGTACACATCACAGTTATCCGCACATACCGCAGCAGCTTCGTAAACATCGCATAAAGCCATGCTCTTCGCTGTTGCAAGCACTGTATCAACGTCTTCATCTCCGCATATATATAATATAATACTTACTGTTGTCATTCTTTTCCATCCCGGTTATCTGTATATTTGACATCGGCTGCCTGTCACACATTGCGCTGTTTCTTTGTAAATTATAACATTTCCCCTGATATAAACCAATTCATTCTTGAAAGTTTTACCGCATTTGATATAATATTTGATAACGCAATAATGACATTACGTGAAGGACTTTATATATATATGCGAGCTTCTACAAAAAAGATTATTAAGGCAATCGGATTTATCTGTGTATTGTGCCTTGTTTATATATTATATTTTAATTTCAGCTATTATCTGTCTGAGAATAATTTTCTTCGTTGTACTCTTAATGAGGCACACGAATCCAAAGACTATACCATGTGTTTTATCGGTCCGTCAACGACATATGGCTCTTTTGTCACGGAAGAATTTGACGAACTGCTCGGCGTGAAGTCTATTAATCTTGGCAGTGAAGGTCAGCTTCCATGTGACTCATATCTCATTTTAAAAGATTTTCTGTCTGACAATAAGCCGCAGTATGTTGTTATGGATGTATGGTATCAGTACTACATGAACAATAATATTTATTACCGCACTAATACCAACTCCACAATTAAGACGCTTGCAGCTATAAGGCCGTCTCTTGCCAAGACAGCGTTTGGTCTCGATATGTTTGTCAAGCGTCCTGCGATATGGAGTACTTTTGCATTGCCTAAGATTACGTTTGAGCCGCTCACAACCGGGTATAGTCAGTTCTACAGTCTTGAGTCCTGTATTGATACCTACCAGTATAAGAACCAGTACTATTTTTCCGAATCAGGCACGCGTCTCTATAAGCAGGGAATGGGGAACTGGAATTACGGCAAGCTGAGCATGGATTCTGAGACAACATGGCAGGGCTCATATTCCTCAATTGCGACTGAATATTTCAATAAGATTGTCAAGCTCTGCAAAGATAATGACATTGAACTTATCATGGTTACTCCGGGTGCTGATGACGCCTACGTTCTTACGATGGGGCATTATGACGAAGCGCACGCCATATTCCAGAAGCTTGCCGATGACAACGGCATCCGCTATTATGATTTCACATATGCAAAGCCGGATGTATTTGCAAGAGCTGACTCGTTCTATCACAACTCTTCACACATGTCATCCGAAGGCGCACACGCCCTTACATACCTCCTCATTGACCTTATCAGGGCGAATCCGTCAGATGATGAATTGTCCGGCTACTTCTACCAATCATATGAAGAGTACTATTCAAATGTTGACATTGCCAATGCATGGATTGAAAAAGACAGTGATGGCAATCTGGTTGCCAAAGGACTGTATGGCATGGATTCAGAGCCGGAATACTGCTTCTACAGCCGTGTCCACGGTTCCAAAAACAGTGACTGGACTCTGCTCCGCGACTATTCAGACGACAACACACTTACACCTGCCGAATATCAGGGACGGGATATTGAAGAGATTCAGGTATGCATGAAGCTTAAGGATGGAGAGAAGGTTAAGAAGGCGTATTTTAAACTTTAAATTATAAAAGATATAATACCATATACATCTTTCTCTAAGAGAATTATATTATCTTCTCTTCTCATTAAAATACTGCATCAAACAAATTTTTAATAAATTCGGCAAACAGTTCTTTATTATCAATAACTGCTTTACATTCACTTTTTTCAATTAGAGCTATCATAAATTGTAATATTATATCTTTTATAATATTCTTCGAGTAGCCCATCAAAAAGATATATTTTTCTATTGTAGCCTTAAAGCAGGTTATTTTTATTAATTCCGACATTTCTGTATCAGCAATCAATTGAACAAAACCTTGCATCTGTTCCATTCTACTTTCTAATGTAGTGTACTCTGCCATATGTATCGTTTTTGAATCATTTTTTTCCTGATCATCTATAGCCTCTCCACATTTAATCAATTTTCTTTTGCATTGAAAATAATCACCATGCAATAGTGCAAAAAAATCCACAAATAAATGTGGGTAATAATAATATGCTTTATTCATTGAACTTCCAACAGCATATCTTTCATGCAAATAATCAATAACATGATTCGTTATTATTTTTCTATTATACATTACACCTGATAAATACGCTCCTCTCAAATAGAATTTATCTATCGCTTCTTTCCCCGCTTGTGCAATTAAATCGTCGTCAAAATCATACTCATCCCCCGCTGCTTTTATAACAGCAAGATTAGGATTGCTTTTTATAATTGAAACATAGTATGCTAAATTTTCTTCTATAATCTCGTCCTCGTCGCTTATTAGTAAACACCAATCCCCTGTTGACATCTTGATAACCTGATTAAAATTTCCATAATATCTGTTATTATATTCAAATTCATGATATTTGAATCTTTTATCCTCTACGTCTTTTAGGACTTGATACCCGGCTGTATTTTTATCACTACCATTATTTGACAGAACTACTTCCAACTCACAACCTATATTATTCTTAAATTTTAAAAGTTTTTCTACAAGTTCAAGTGCTCTATGTCCTCTGTTATATGATGGTATGCATATGCTTAACTTTAATTTGCTATATTTATCACTCATAATTTTCTACCTCTCATTCACATTTAATTACTTTTCATTTTATCACTTCATTCATACCACAAGCTATACGGACACATTCCCAAAATCACAAATCGCGCATTGGAAATTCGTTCAATTCCATATCTCATCATCTCGTAATCACAAAAAGATATCATGTGTTGGTGCTGGTGCTGCAGGCGATAGTGATTTTCTATCCGGCCTGCTCACCTTTAATCATCTCTTTATATGTGAAATTCCTACAATCAGGTCTTCAAAATCACATACTTTTCATTCAATTCACGTATACCTACTGCTTCGTTATATTCACATCTGAATTCCGGTACTGCAATATTGTCCAACATATCAAGCCACCATAACACATCTGTAAATCCGAGCATATGCCTGAACCTTACTGTACCTGAGATTCTTGGATTTATCTCAAAAATATACAGGCGGTCATCCTTTTTCCTTAACTGTATATTTATGTAGCCTTTAAGATTAAGCAGCTTTGCAATCCTTATTGCAAGCTCTGCATATTCCCCGGCATTGCTCAGCTTAACAATATTAGAGTATCCGTTTTTCAGCTCACGCCGGAAGGCTATTGTATTAATTACAGCATTATCCCGGAATACACCTATTGTATACTCTTCATCACTGTCTATGTATCTTTGGTACACACAGTCTTCGCCTTGAATATTGTCATTAATATTGTTAAATGCTGTCTCATCCGCGTAATATCTCTTCTTAATATCTGCTATTTCACCGGCAGAATATACCTTTATTCCCTTTGATCCGTTAGATTTTCTCGGCTTACATATATAACTGCTGCCATCCACTTCTATAAGGCATGGATTAACATATGTGTCTGGGACATCAAATCCGTTATCTGTTAATAGCTGCGCAGTCTTATACTTATCAAGGCATATGTCAAGTATACGTTCGTCCTGAATAACTATCTTGATTCCATGTTCCTCAAACAGCTTTCTTTTGTCACTTACAACCTCTATCTCGCGCTCATTCACCGGAATAAGATGAGTAATGCCATACTCAAGGCACTTTCCAAGAAGTTCTTCTGTATAACCTTCTTCTACAGCATATCTGCTCTGCCAGAACTTCTTAACGCGGTCCATTCCTGCTGCTATACTGTTGACATCGCAGCCATAAAGCTCCGCATCCTGCTCCTGAAGTATTTTAAGTATTCCATTGGCAATATCACCGCTGACTGCGGTTACAAGTATCTTTCTCATTATTCACCCCTGTGCAGAATATCAATTAATTTGTTATTATCCGGATCATAGCTTTTAATATCTCTTTCCAGCTCGGACATATCATAGCTTACATTAAAAAACCTGACATCACCGCCATCCGTATCAACATATGCATATCCAAATCCCCTGCCATCTCTCTGCTGTCCAAGTGAACCTGGATTTATTATTGTTGTATTGCCCGTTCTTCTTATATCACGAAAATGTGTATGGCCACAGAATACATAATCATACTTCCTATATTCCTCTTTGCATACGAGTGGGTCTTTCGGATACATTCTTCCGTTAAGTACGTTTTCAAATGTACCGTGTATGATTGCTATTTTCTTAGTTTCAAGTTCTATCTCCAGAACTTCCGGCAGCTCAGATACATACTCAAGAGCTGTCTCATCAAGCATTGCATACGAATGACCGTACTGTGCGAAATACCTGTCCGCATTATCATTGCCATACGCAATATCTATTGCTATTTTATCATGATTTCCCTTGACTGCATACAGATTATCCATTTTTCTGAATGCTTCTGCAATCTCATGCTGTCCATAATAATATCCGTGCATATCACCGCAAAAAAAGAGGCAGTCATACTCTACCTCTTTTATATCTCTAAGGAACTGCCTTAATGCATATTGATTACCATGTATATCCGAAAATGCTATTACCTTCATCACGGCACCTCCATGCTGATTATCAGTTATTGCTGTTCTGCATCATTGCCTTATCATCATAGTTACGCTTCGCAGCATTACCATTCTCATCAAATCGCTGCTCACCAACTATTGTCCAGTCTGTGCAGTGTTTGCATACCTCAGGCAGCTCATCCCATTTATGCTCAAGATGCTTGCATACCATCTTCTCATTACGTTCTTTCCACACCTGCCTGATTGACTGATTATTAATATTGCCATATACAGTCCTGCCATCAGCATCCATGGCACATGTAACAACATCACCGTCCCATGTTATCGCGCACACACCGACTGCATGTCCGCACGCATATCTCTCATCAGTCTTTTCATGTGTTATTCCCTCATGCTGTCCGCCCCATGATATAAGACGCCTTACAGTTGTCCAAGCTCCTCTTGCTCTCCAGTATTCAACTATCTTATCAAGCTCGTCCCTGTTCTCATCCATCTCCATTGCTTTAACTTCAATTATCGGAGTCTTAAGACCGCGCTCAGCCTTACGCTTCAGAAGATACTCAATATTATTATAAAGCACATCCCTGTCAGCTCCTATACGGATTTTTTCATATACCTCTTTTGAAAATCCATCAACATCAATACTTATAAAATCAATTCCTGAATCAAGCAGCATCTCTGCCATTTCTTTATTTATAAGAGTTCCGTTGGTATTAATATTTATATTCTTCAGGCCCTTTTTCTTGGCATAATCTATCATATAATAAAGCTTGTACTTAACGAGAAGCGGTTCACCGTAAAAGTCAAGCCATACTCTGCAATACACATTGTTATCTGCAATCTCATCTATTATCTTCTTGTAAAGAAAGATATCCATAAATCCCTTTTTTCTTGTAAGCTTGTCATTGATACACGTTGTGCAGTTAAGATTACAGTGATTACCGACTTCGACAATTACATTCAAAGGGAACTCCTTCATCTCGAATTTTTTTTCTATTTCTTTCACATTTTCGTACATACCCATTCTCCATTTCTGTGATTTTAATAACATCTACAATTGACCCGCAACAGATAGTATACTGTCTTCGATACTTATCTGCGGTTTATATCCAAAATCTGCTCCGGCTGCATCCGGTGATATAATCCATCTTTGACTGTCGCTGTCAGTTTTATTGTTAAGCAAGCTTATATCAGATCTGCTCCTTAACTGCTCTTTACATAACTCAGCAAGCTCCATGTCGCTTATGCTGTTACCCGCAATATTGTATACACCATTTGCATCCGATTCTATAAATCTGTCCACCGCCCATGTCAAATCTCTCACATCAAGATAATTCTGCACACGCATACCATTGCCGTATATCTGCAGCGGCTGATTTTCAAGACACCTTTTAACAAATACTGAAAATATCTTATTATCCGGCATTCCACATCCCACCGGCGACGGTATCCTTAAGCATCCATATCTTATGCCGCATGCCCCAAGTCCCTGTACTATCTGTTCTCCAAAATACTTTGTGTAATGATACACTGTTGCAGGTTTTACCGGATGTTTTTCTGTTATTGGAACGTATTGTGGAATTCCTATTACAGGAACACTTGATATATACACAAAGCAGCTTACTCCCGCTGTTTTAGCAAAGTCAGCGATATTCTGTGTTCCACGACAATTGGTATTATAAAGCTTCTCAACATCATCGCTTATCTCTGCCGCTGCGTGTATGACAATATCAATACTTCCGCTATACTTTTGAATACACTCAGACAATCTCTGTCTGTCAGCGATATCACAGCTTATATATTCCCTGACATCCGCACGGCTTATCTCTGCTCTTCCAAGCCCAATAATATCGTGCTCTTTCTTAAATGCATCTGTTAAATTCTTCCCTATGAATCCGTTACATCCGGTTATTAATATTCTCATTTACAAAAAGTCCGTACTGATATGATTTTCTATAGTTACACTTCGTGCCGGCACAACACACTCTTTCTCCGCCGTATCATGCGACAGATAGCTTCCTGCTCCAACCAGCGTATAATCTGCAATATGAATGCCGTCCTTAGTTGCCGCATTATTTCCGATAAAGCAGTTATTTCCAACCGTTACATTGCCTGCCACCGAACACGATATTGCAAAAAAATTAAAATCTCCAGCAACCGAATGGTGGCTGAGCATCGACTTAGGATAGAATATGTTGCATATGCCTGCCTGTGAATAAGGGGCAAGGACTGCATGTTCAAATATAAGGCACCCTTCTCCCACTCTTTCTGCCATGACTACTGCCGAAGAATGCACAAACGAAAGCACTTTTATCTCCATTTCCTTAAGTTCATGATATATCTTTTTCCGCGCATCATTCATTGAATTATAGCCCACTGCAATGTAACACCCAAGCTCATGTACATCATATATATCATTAATATCTTCATACGCTACAACTTTTCTGCCAAGATGCATCGTATCTGTTATGTATTTTCTGTTAACACAAAACGCATCTATATCTTCTCCTGCTGCCATGAGCTCGTAGAAAAGCACATCAGCCAGATCTGTTATTCCAAATATTATTCTCTTCATATTCCTATCAGGCATTATCTTTAATCCATTCAACCGCCAATGTCAGCACTCTGTTGACCTGTTCATCAGTAATTCCATAAAACAGCGGAAATCTTACTATACGTTCACTTTCACTTGTTGTATATACATCATTGCCAAAGAATCTGCCATATCTCATCCCCGCTTTTGATGAATGTAAAGGCACAAAATGAAATACACAACCGACACGATTGATATCACGCATATACTCAAGGAACGAACTTCTTGTCTCCAGATTTCTAAGCTTTAACCAGAACATATGCGCATTGTGTTCACAATCATCCGGAATCATAGGCAGTTCTACCTTTCCACTCTCAACAAACGGCTCAAATGCTTTGTAATATCTGTTCCATGTAGCCTTACGGTTATCGTTAATCTCATCTGCACACTTAAGCTGTGGCCAGAGAAATGCCACATTGAGCTCGCTTGGCAGATATGATGAACCAAGGTCTACCCAGCTGTATTTGTCAATCTCACCTCTGAAGAACTTAGACCTGTCCGTTCCCTTCTCCCATATTATCTCTGCATGTTCAATATATTTTTCATCATTGATAAGAAGTGCACCGCCTTCTCCCATTGTATAATTCTTTGTATCATGGAAGCTGTAGCAGCCGATTGCACCTATCGTACCGAGATATCTTCCCTTATATGTAGACATAACACCCTGCGCAGCATCTTCAACAACAGGTATATTGTGCGCATTGGCAATCTCCATAATCTCGTCCATATTGCAGGCAATTCCTGCATAATGTACCACAACAATTGCTTTTGTCTTTTCAGTTATCGCCTCAGCTATAAGCTTTTCATCTATGTTCATTGTCCTGGGCTTAACGTCAACGAATACTATCTTTGCCCCCTGCCTTGCAAATGCACTGGCTGTTGTAACAAATGTATATGAAGGCATTATAACTTCGTCGCCTTCCTTTATTCCAAGCAGCATCGCAGCCATCTCAAGTGCAGCAGTACATGACGTTGTCATAAGAACCTTCTTAGCCCCGAACCTGTCCTCAAGCCATTCGCTGCACAGCTTTGTATATCTGCCATTGCCGGAGAGCCTGTTATCCCTGATTGCATCCTCCACGCACTTCATAGAGTCTTCAAGACATATAGCCTTATTAAACGGAATAGGTTCCATTATTCTCCTCCTCTGCAATTATATAATTCCTGAGTTCTTCACAGAATTTCTTCATGTTACCGACACTATCCACATTGTTAAGAAGCTTATCCTGATGTTCACAGTATTCCTGCTGCTGTTTCATAAATTCAGCATCGTGTATATACTTTTTTATAATCTCCGGATATTGGGCCAGCTCCCCACATACAAAGCCTTCGCCGCGGATTGCCACATCACAGTTACCAAGTGTAACTATAGGCGTATGGTTTTTCAATGCCAATGAAGCTCCCGTCCCGCCGCCGGTTCTTGGCGGATTAACAAATAAATCACCATCAGCCATTGCTTCCTGAAGATTGTCTGCGTATCCTATGAATATATACCTGTCACTTTTATCTGATGTTTTTATTTTATTCTTCAATTTATCGCACTCACCAATCACCTCAGCATAAACATCAGGTTCATCTCCCAGGATCTGGTTAAGCACGTTCAGGAATTCATCTGTCACTTCACGGTCAAGCCTGTTCCCTACTATCAGCAATATGAATTTATCTTTTTCCTTTTTATTGCGCAAAGCAGCATTCTGCTCCTGCATATTGCTGACAACACTTAATTCATTTGCAATGATTAATTCAAATACTTTCTGGTTATCCATAAGATATGAATTATACTTTTTATCTCTTTCACCTTCGCAATGAAAACGGCGCACAACAACCTGTGCTGCTGAATGTACCGGCGTACCGACGCACGGGAAGCTGCACACTGTAGTGAATCCGGAGCATACATCCGCAATTACGTTCATTCCGCCTATATCAATTATAAATTCAGGATTCACACCACGGACGTAATCAACTGCCATTTCAAGCTCCTGATTAAATGACTGTAATGTAAATTCTATGTTACATATATTTACCTGCAATCCAAAATGATCTGACTGCAGCAGCTGCGTTCCTTCAATCAGATTGTTGTCTATGGCATGGTAATAGACATCATCCTTCAGTTCTGTCTGTATTCCGCCCATATACCCTACTAGTACTATTACATCATATCCAATCTTCTGCAGATAGTTATATATGTTGCACAGGATCATCGTAGGAGCATGGTTCTCAGCCAATATCGAACGCGCTGCTATTATTACCTTATTTTTATTGCGTTTATTTATCGGAATATATTGCATCTTGTCTTTTGCGATATCAGCCGACAATTTCTGTATGGCATGAAGGTATATCATATTCTCCCGAAGGAAATTGCCGGCAGAGTTATCTGAATTATTACACTGATATGTATCTAACTGATAGATATAGTTCAATATTGATACAGGTTTAATATCATCATGCTCTAAAAAGCTGCAGATGTATGTAATTATTTTTTCATCCTTAAATATATATAATAAATACGTCAGAATATATATTCCTGACAACACAGAACCTGCAAAAGCTGTTTTTACACTGTCCAGCAAAGCCTTTTGCTCCTGCAGTGTCATACAGCTATACTCTTCCACCAGCTCTTCTATCTTACTTTTATCATTAGAAGCGACTACCTCTGTCAGTTTATCAAGTGAAACCATTTCAGTCTCCTATAATATTAATCAATTCATCAGCTATATTGTCCGCACCATTTTTATCAACCATATCATTACATGTCCTGACCATATACCTGTATCTTTCATTACTGCCGATAACCTTTTTAAGATTATGTATAATACTGCTGGCTGTTAGCTCCGGCTCTTTGGTAAAATCCCCGCAATATAGCATCATTTCATCTCTGCCAAAGCATTCTGCATCATACTGCTGATTATCTGCCACACAGTAAAACACTGTCGGCAGCTGCATTGCGCAGCATTCATACAAAACTGTGCTGGCTGCTGATACACACACATCACATTCAGACATAAGCTTTGCCATATTGCTTACATTTTTGTGAATTATGACATTGCTGTTACTGTCTGATATTTTTTTAATATCCGAATAATGAGGATTATATGCTCCGCATACAACATGCCATCTGATTTGACCAAAGACAGTCCTGTCAAGCGCCATTGCATTCTCCAATACATACCCCATCGTGTTGAATATATCACCGCCGCCGCATATAAGCAGCAACTCAACAGGCCGTTTCTTTTCTATATCTGTCTTCCATCTGCTGACCGCCTGCTCCTTGAATTGTTCCCGAAGCGGCACATAAGCCCCTCCGAGCAGCAGCTTTGTATTCCCGCAATGTTCCCTGAAGTACCTTTTATTATAATCAAACATTCCATAATATAGATTGTAATTAATAATAATGTCCGCAGGATAATACTCCGCAAATATATCATCGAATACCGCCGTCTTGACAAATCCGGTCATCGCCTCTATATATTCACCTGTAACAGAATATGAGTCCACAACAAGGATATCATCATTAGCAGCATGCTGCCTGAAAAAATCCTTTTCCACACTAATGTCCCATATTTTCCAATCTGTCCCGAGCGTATATATATCATAGCCTGCATTACGGATAAGTTCCTCTGACTGTCTGTCCGACACAACAAAAAAAACCTTCTGCCCTTTCTTTACAAGTGCAGCTGCCAGTGTAAGGCAGCGCATCACATGACCGGTAGCTATTATATCATTTGCATCAGTTCTAAAATATACTATTCCAATCATCCCCCTTACTTTTTGAGCACATCATCGAATATTATTAATAATCTTATACTTCATCTCTGCTATCTTCCAGTCATCCTCCGTATCAATATCCTGCACCAGAAGCTCCGGCATTATGATCGGCATAAAGTCATCCTCGATAATACCATTTGCCGCAATAAGTCTGTCTGAATTATATATATAAAACTGTCCTGCATCGTGATACTGTTTTTCCAGATCCTGTGAACGCGTACGTACATATTGAGGATATTTAAATCTTGCATACCCTCTATCATCCACAACAAAGCACCTCTGTGGAGGGTATGAGAACTGCACAAGCGGTATAACAACCGAAGGCTCATATTTTTCCATCTTTGCCATTGCTTCTGCCAAAGCTGCCTCCGTCACAAACGGAGCTGTCGGATATATGCAGCACACATAATCGTATTCTGTCCCAAGCTCCCTGTACCGTTGTAATACTTCAAGAATAACATCCTCTGTCGTCGCATAATCATCGGAATTATCTGCGCTTCTCATAAACGGAACATTAGCTCCAAATTTTTTTGCAGTTTCTGCAATCTCCTCACTGTCGGTAGATACCATAACCTCATCAAACAGACCACTCCCCAGTGCTGTCCGTATTGAATATGCAATAATCGGTAATCCGCAGAACTCCTTTATATTTTTCTTCGGAATCCTCTTGCTGCCCCCACGGGCTGTTATAATTGCAATTTTTCTTTTTTCTGCCATATATATTAAGCTCCAGTCAGTATTATTTCTGCATCTGTACCTCATATAACCTATATATAAGGTCAACAACCCATAACACAGTATTAACCAAAAACAGATATTCACGGTAAGGTGTAATGAGCATCAGCGTAGTCACGAGGCATTGCAATGTCACATCCATTCCAAATAATATTCCCCTATCGTAAAAAAACTTTTTGATTCGCGTCCTCTTAAAGTTCTCTCCACATTTTTTTATCCAGCTCCATAAGAACAAGACCCCAAAAATAATTATGATCACCTCTGAATATATATTCTCCCATCTGAATCACTCTCCTAATCTCTTGTTAAGTTCACTGAAATCATAATTATTTTTGTCGGCAAGTATCTCATATGTCTGCTCACTTCCGATATTAAAGAGCATATCAAATATTGACAGATACGGGATAAATTCCTTAAAGCACTGTTCATACCTGACACCATTATAATTAAGATATCTGTGGTTGAGACCATTCTTTACAAACATATCTATATCAACATAATTCTCACTGCCCTTATTGGAAAGATATGTGTCACAGCCGAGCTCCTTTGTCATCTGCACAAGCAGTTCATTGTTCTTTCCTGAAAATTCATAATCAGTGTCATAATATATTTCAGTTTTTATATTAAGCTCCTTAAGAATCCAGTTCATTATATATATATCCAGTTCGTTAAGTGAGTCCCATTCTTTTTTATAAAGATCATCGAAAAAATCTATATACCTGTTATAGTATTCCGCCTTCTTATAACTGAGATTAATTGCCTGAAAGTGCTTCTTTGCCCAATCTGTATTATTATTAATATGTGTATCTTTTATTGACTGGTCAAACTTTCCCTTTGTCAGAACCGGAACCGAAAGCATAATCTCTCCGTTAGCGCCCTTTATTCTGTTGCGGTTCTGCCAGCTTTTCTTTTCAAGCTGCACATTGCTTACATATATAAATTTGTCCGAATGCAATATCTTCCCTATAAGTCCCGGATACGGAAGATAATTAGGCTGATGTCCGCTTAATATCATATCTGTTCTCCCTTTATTCCTGTAATTATGTAGTTGCTGTCACAAAACTGACCACTATTATGTGATTCGGTAATCATATCAATATTAAGGTTATCAAATCCTTCAAATAATTCTCTTATTTCGCTCTCAGTAAAAAAATGCATTATCATTCCATTCTCACTGTGTGCGCATTTTGTATCATCATTTACCGATATATAATATGTATTTGGTTCATTTGTCTTAAGGCAGTTATCCCCGCTGCATCTGTAATCCTGTGTTGAGCGAACAACACACATGATTCTTCCGCCAGGCTTGAGCACCCTGCGCATCTGGTCAACAGCCCTTTTAATATCAGAATAGCCAAGATAATATAATGCTCCATAACACACTATGCCATCAAACGCTTCATCATCAAACGGAAGCTCTGTCATCGAGCCTTCAACAATGTTATCTCCGTACCGTCCCATCCCACATTCTTCAAGCATCTTGCGGGTATATCTTACACCTTCAGATGAAAAATCCAGTCCATAAGGAATAATATTCTCAGCTGCCATGAAAAAAATGTGTCTTCCTGCTCCACAGCCAAGGTCAAGCATATGT
>CAMBEF010000019.1 GCA_945865495.1 uncultured Bacteroides sp.
ATCACATTGCATACAATGAGCAGTATCATAGGTATTGCAAGCACTCCCAGCCTTCCTGATATAATTCCGCATAAGGCAATAATTACCGCCTTGATCTTTTCGTATCTGTCCATCTTTATTTCCTTCCTTTTCTATTATTTTATGTGTTGTCGGTTGCACCGGTGCAATTCTCAGAGCATACGCATCACCTCTTCCATATGCAGCAATATTACGTTCTGCTGAATTGCCTGAATACCGCAGTTGATGCGCTTCCAGTTACTAACTGTTCTGCAGCTTTGTAGATACGCATTCCACGGGGAACATATATGTTTCTAAAGTTAGCATATCCACTCACACCATCTGAGAACATTATCTCATCAACGCCATTTCCATTTTTGTCTTCGATGCGCATTCTGAGA
This sequence comes from uncultured Bacteroides sp., assembly GCA_945865495.1. Lineage (GTDB taxonomy): Bacteria > Bacillota > Clostridia > Lachnospirales > Lachnospiraceae > Bacteroides_F. Next base: position 399 of record CAMBEF010000019.1, read on the forward strand.
AATTGTCCTGCATAGCCATTAATAGCTGCTGTCAAATATCCATCCGATTTAGTAATGTACGGATTAGCTGATGTATATGAATAGACATTTATAGCGCCATCAAAAACTGTGTCTATATTGTCATATTCGCCCCATTCCGACCAATCGGAACCAAATCTGCTACGTATATACATCTTTCTGCTGTTGGCTGTTATGTATATCTGATAGCCAAAATTATTAAACATGTAAGTGAAGATATAGCCTCGTCCATACGCTCCTACTGGTGCATGTTTATCTGCTGACCAATTGCCGTTAGCAAGATTATATCCGATTGTTATGTCATTCCAGTCATCATTTGCCGAAACAATCTTTCCATACACAAGCGAAGCGACAGCCTTGTTTTGAATCGCATTGGCGCTTGCTGTAGATAATGCTGCGTCTATTGAAGGCTTATTGCTCAAATCATTGTACGAGCCTGTGAAAGCTACAGCCTTAAGGTCGCTGAACCACTTTGCAATCTTTCCGAATATCGTTGTTATTTTCTCACTACTAACGATATTTTCTCTTGATGCTGCCGGAGTGAACGTCGGCCGCTGGTCATCAGTGGTTACATTAGGTACATTGCCAAGCCCAACTGATTCCTTATCAACAACAACATTGCCACGCTCGCCATTAACACTTGTAACCAGTGTACCTGCCATAATATCCCACAGGCGGTTAGCTGTAAGATATACATTAGCTCCTGCAGGAATTACATTGCCTGCGCCCTCTTCAAAGTCTGCTGTTGTCGTGAATTCATCCGATATGTTATACATATCACCTTCGGTTGCTTCTGACGCTGCCGGAAGGTCTGCAAACTGTTTCGTTCCCATTGGTCTTAACGCACCCTTGAAGCCTTCTGCAATTGCCTTTGACTGCCTGTAGTAATATTCAGCATTATCAATGTTCTCATTTGTCCTGGTATCTGTACCTCCATGCGCAAAACTCTCTGCCGCAACCGCACTTGACTTTGCTGTGGAGGAGGATGATGCCGCCGATGCAGAACTTGTTGCTGCATTTTTTTCTGATAAAGCGGCATTAACCTCAGATGATGCTGCCGATTCTTCGCTTGCCGCAGCCGCATTTTCGCTCAGCTTTGCCGCCTGCTCTGAGTCATAAGCTGCCCTCTCTGAATCATGTGCATCCGTTGCGGATTCTGCTGCCGCATCAGCTGAATTATTACAGTTTGCCAATGCTTCTTTTGAGGCAGCCTCACTTTTTTTAGCTGCTGTCTCACTTGCTGCAGCCGCAACGGCGCTTGATTCTGATTTTACTGCGCTGGCCGCAGCGTCTGTTGCGCTCTTTGATGCTGCTGCCGCCTGCACCTTTATATCAGCAAGAAAATCAGGCTGCAGCATGTCCTCTGTTATCCCTGCTTTTTTGACAGCTGCGGATATCCTGCCGGCAGAATCCACTGAAAATGTTATTGTGTCATTATCAAGGAATTCGTACTGGGTAACAAGCGCACTCAAATCTATGTATTTGACAGTCCCATCGTCAAGCGTAAGGATGATTCTCTGAGTGGACACATCATAATCAAAGTTAACGGCAATCTTCTCAATATTGGTATCTATTCTCTTAACAGCCCCGCTGAAGTATGTGATTGTGAAAACTCCTGTAGCCTCATCGAACTGAATATTCTGCACCATTGTCCCGGCAGATGTTTTATCAAACTTCGTTGAATCAAGAACTATTACTCTATTGTCAATCTCGTCTATTGCTTTATCAGCTCTATTCAATTCATATTCATTCAATGGTGTTTTATCACTCGGATAGTTCTCCCAGTTGACTCGAACGTATGCCTTCTGCATTCTCTTTTTCCTCCATTTCCTTCACATAGGTCTCAAGCTCTAGTTTCCGCTGCTTATCTGCTGCCGTATGCACCTCTTCAAGTGCATTTTTCATATATGGCTCAAGCACATAAAAAGGCAACTCCGCTTCATTGAGCAGAGCCGCCAGCCTGTCACAGAAATTATTGATTTTTACCGACATCGGTTTATTCATAAGTCCTCCTTAGCCTACATCTGTTATAACGCCATTCTGGACGGTCACAGCCCATCCATTAGCTGTAGTAAAATTCCCCCACCAGCCATCATTGAGATACTGAACTGCTGCCGGAATAAGGTCATTACCATTGCCATCTTTGAGTGAACCATATATAGCCACATCATTAAGATAAGTACTCGCAGCATTGTAAATGCCATCTGCATTGATTGTTACAACGCGGTCTGAGTTGTCTGATTCTACCCATAATCCCACCTTGCCGCGTATCGTTCCCGAGTTTATCAATCCAGCGTTGATATGTCCTGTTGTAATATTGTCTCCATTTATCGTTGTGCGGCCGGAGCCTGACAAATCTGAGAATTCAACATATCCTTCAATCTCAACCCTGTCTGAGCGTATCTTTATCTTCTCCGGTGACATGTTTATCTCACTTATTATGCTGTCTTTAGAAACTCTTGCTGCAATATTGTCAGCATTAAGCTTGATGCTTGAAGACAGTTCTCCCTCTGCCTTCGATGCTCTCTTAACTTCTGCTACAACGCTGTCGGCTGCAACCGTTATTCTTCCTGACAGTTCTCCCTCCGCCTTCGATGCTCTCTTAACCTCTGCTGCAACCTGTGCCGCTGTATGCGATATCTCCGAAGATAATCCCTGCTCAACATCCGTTATCTTTTCATTAGTCTCATCCACTGTGCGTGTAAGCACGTTTGTCCTGCCCTTGAGCTGTATTATCGAACGTGCAAGTGAATTAACCTCTGTGCCATAATTCTCAACGCCCTCAGATGACAACGCATCATGCATTCCCTGTATGCCTTTCAGAGTTCTCTGAAGAACATATGACGTAATAATCTCACGTTTTGTATTCAGGCTTACCTTCTCTCCAAGCCGGATGCATGGGTTGCCTATGCAGTCAGCCGAAAAAGGTCTGTATGATATCCTGCCTATTACTGACAATGTCTTACCGGCTATTGTGTCAAGCTCCTCTGCTGACATTCCATACACAAGGAAGTTATCTTCAATTATGTATGTGTTGCCTGCTGTTCCGGCAGTGGCACCTATGTCATTTTCTTCCTGCCGTATCTGTAACTGTGTAATACGTTCCGTAAGAAAGTCATCATATTCACATGAATAATACCGCCCCTTTGTGACATTGTATGCATTACTTGTACGTGGGTATAAGTCATTGGCTGGGTATAAGTCATTAGCCGGATATAAGCCTTCCACAAGCTCATCAAGTACTACATATTCAAGCTTTCCGTCCCTTCCGATATGTCCAAATGCGCCATTCAGCTCACATACTGCCTGCAGGACATCAAGCCCGCTGAGTTCTTCCGGTTTTATTGTCCGCCGCACAATCATGTCGTCATTTACAAGTGATACATCGATCTGCTCAAGACCGAAATGCCTTGCAAATGATGTCCTGAAGGCTTTGAGTGTCATTGTACTGTTTTCATCCGGAAGTGTACTGTTATACCATCCGGCTACATCCGTGTTGATGATGTCATACATTGCGTCATAAGCGGTAATGTTCCTGTAGTCCCTGTCTGCTGTCGGTACATCATCTGTTATCTTAAAACGGCCAAGCCGGTAAGGCTTGTCTGTATGTCCGCCTATTATCAGGCTTACATCTAATGTCCTGCCCTTAAGCGGCGTTACAACATTAAGCACCCTGAATTTGATTACAGATGCCTCACAGCATCCAAATGTAAGACTTTCTTCTGAGCACAGGCTTTCGGTAAATTCAAACTCTTCACTGCACAGGATGCTGTTATCTATCCTGGAGTTATCGTATTTCATTACAAGCTGTTTATCCACACTGCTGTCCCAGAACAGTGAACTATATTCATAATTCTGCATATATCCTCCTAGTACGCTGTGAATGCCAATGTTGTCGGTTCATAATAGACTGTATCTTCATCCTTGTACGATATTACAAATTCAGGATCCTGCAGATACAGTTCCTGTGTCATATAATCATCAATCTCAGGAACATACAGCGTTGCAATAAGTCTGCGTTCCTTTGGGATGATGTAATTATCTGCTATGCTGCCAAACAGCTCCGCCATATCAGCATTACTCATGCAGGGAGGTGTCTGGAACTCCGCTATGTTCTTCCTGCTTTCAAGTGCGTTTCTTATGAGGTCTCCATTAGCATTTCGTTTTGAATCAACATCTATTACGCTGAGCGTTGTCTTATAAGTCTTTGCCTGAATGTACTCCCAGGGGACTGTATAGTCCCCAAGGCGTATCAGGAAGCCACTGTATGCCATTCCGTCCTCCAATTCTAATAATATGCCGGGCTACCTGTGCGGCGGCTGTATTCCTGTGAGAAGCGCCTTGCAGCCTTACCCACGTCACTGTCTGACAGCCCCGGCTTGTCAAGAATCGCCTTAAGGATATCAATTATCTCCTTGAGAAGCTGCATCTCTTCCTTGCTGCCACATGACATTGCTGCCGCCCTCTGTGCCATATCAAGCAGCTTACTCTCCGGTGCCACAACCTCACCCTCTGTCCGGTTATCTCCAATCATCGCTAACTGCGGCTGATTAGGTCCTACATAACCGCCATTGGCAAGCAGTGGTATCTTGCTGAGATTAAGGAGCTGTATATCCACAGCCGGGAATATCTCCTTGCCTGCAACCTTCACCGCATCCCATGATATTCTGGTCTTCTCGTTAAGTGTCTGTATCAGGGCATTGAACTTCTCGATTGCAATGTTACAGGCTCCCTTGAAGGTCTCCCTGAAGCCTTCCTTGATTCCTGCCATTGCAGATGTCCACTTATCCTTGGTGAACCATGGCCTGACGCTTTCCTCAAACCATTTGGATACACCTGACTCTCCCCACCACTTCGCGAAGTCATTCCATTTCTCCTGAATACTGTCATTCATGTTGCTGCCGAATGTACTCCATTTTTCTTTTGTAAACCACGGAGAAACGTCTTCGTTGAACCATCGTTCAACACCATCCCATTTCTCACCAATCTTATCCTTGAGTGCCTTAAATCCAGTCTTCAGCTTGTCCATATCCTCTGCTATGGCATCACTGTTCTTATGGATATACGCCGCGCCTGTGACAAACGGACCTGCAAGCAGATCTGCCAGCATTGTAAGCACCGGATTATTCTCAAAGTCAGTCAGTGTTGTTGTCAGTCCCTCGACAAACGAATCAAAATCTTCTGCCGGAGCCTTTAACAGATATGCAAACTGCTCTGTCCATGACATATCAATCTCAATTCCTGATAATTTCTCATACATGAACTGTCCAAGATTCCAGCCTCCAATTGCTGCCGTTATGCCGCCTATTATGCTTGCTCCAAGAAATGTGCCTATCTCCATTGCAGAACCGGTACCAAGCACAGTTGCATAGTCTGTTTTCAACATGCCGCCTATGCCGCCCATGCTGGCAACAGACTTCTTTATTCCGGCTCCCAGGGCTGCACCTATCCCTGAATCCTTGCCAATCTCAACACCTATTGAAGCTGCAAGCTTCTTTCCCAGCTTTTTTGAGATTGCCTGAATTGCTGCACTGCCGATATGTGCCGACATAATTTTCTTTATCGTAATTGCTCCAAGAATCAGCGCAATATTCTCACCGCCAAGATTTATCGTGAAGTCCCATGCTCCTTTGAGCACCTTTACCCATTCTATGTCTTTAAACGCCTTAACAACTGTATCTTTTATTCCGCCGACCCACGTACCGACAGTCTGTCCGAGCCCTGCAAAGTCAAAGGTATCAAAGAACGTATTAATTCCGGATGCAATCGACTCTCCAAGATTTTTAAAGTCAAATGTTGTCCCGAATCCCAATGCTGTATGTATCGCAGCATTGAGTGATGATGCCACTGACCTTCCGGCAGCGCTGAAAAGCTTCGGTGTTATTGCTCCATTGAGAAACTGTGCCATATTGGCACCGATATCACTCCATGCCACTTTGTCAACGGCATCCGAATACATGTTGAATATGTCTGCGATTAGATCCGATGTGTCTCTTCCGGCTTTGAAGAAATCACCTGCTTTAATGTCACTGCCTATTGTCTTAAGCCTTGCTATGAACTCATCCGCTTTCTCAACAATCGCCGCCATTCTCGCATCAACTTCACCAAGCACACCTTCTGTCTGCTGTGCAGCGTCCGTCATCTCTGACATTCCGCCCGTACCTGTACTGCCTGCCGATGAAGACGTTGAAGAAGATGTTGTGATATTGTTAAGGTTATCTATCTTAAGGAGCCCTGTTGCCTTGGCTGCCTCCTTTGCTGCATCCGTCACATTGTTAAGACCTGCTGCTGCATCAGCAGAGTCACTTACAATCGTCCCCACAGTTGAGGTCTGGCTTCCTCCGCCCCTGTCGCCCATAAGCAGTGTTGTGAATTCCCTGAACTTATTGGCAAGCAGTGACAGCTTTGCCAGCAGGCTGTTAATAACCTGCAATATCGGTGTGAACAGGTTGATAAATCCCTGTCCAAGCGTAGTTTTAAGCGAATCAAACTGCAGCGAAAGTATACGTGTCTGGTTGGCCCAACTGTCCTGCGTCTTGGCAAAGTCTCCGGATGCATCCGAGAGTGCCGACAGTGTATACTGATATCTGAGCAATACCTTTTCCTGCTCAGTCATCTTGGCGGTAGTCTTGCCAAAGCCGTTATTAAGGGCATATTGGTCAAGATTTGTCTGCGTAAGGAGTACACCTATTGACTTAAGCGTCTCTGTCTCGCCGGTCCATATTGACTTAAGCTTGTCAAATGCCTCATCAGATGACAGGTTGTAGAACGATGCCACGTCACCTGTAAGTCCGGTCACGGCTTCGGCCATGTTATATGCTTCTGATGTTGAGAATCCCATAGATTTACTCATTGCTCCGAGTGTTCCCATGTACTGCTTGGCTACCTTCTCAGACATGCCAAACGTCTCAAGTGCGCTCGTTGCAAATTCATCAGCCCTGGAGGACATTGAACCGAACGTAGTATCAACAACATTCTGTACCTCTGTAAGATCAGAACCAAGGTCAAGACAGTCTTTTGTGAACTTGACAAGTGCTCCTCCCGCAAGTGCTGCACCGATGATTCTGCCTATCGGCTTAAATGCATTAGCAGCTGTCTGCTGGGCGCTGCCTGCAATCCCTTTGAGGTCTTTGTTGAATGAATCCTTATTAAGAGCAAGTCCAAGGTCTATCTCACCTATCTTGAATCCCACCTGCTGCCTCCTTTCCGTTATTTTCCGAATGCGCTCCTGCAGAATGCCTGGAACTTCGCGACATACGCTGCATATGCTGCAGGATTTTCACGGCGTTTGCGTATACACCGCATCTTCCAGTCGTTATATATCTTTTTCTGTTCAGGAGTAAATCTGTCAATCACGCTCCTGTCTTTCTCAGCACGTATCGATACTATCCGTCCGAGCGGTGTCTCCGGCATAATGCCTGACAGCAGCGTGCAGAATTCATTCCATGACATGTCATCCTCCTGCCTGAGCCTTATTCCGTACTGCTGCGCAAAAGAAGCCTCTATGAGGCTGTAATCCTCATAGAGGTCGTAATAATCATCACATGGATCTTTATCATCCCTGAAATCGGTCCACATCTTCAATGCTTGTGCCTGTTGCTGCTGCCATGATTGCCTGATATACAACCTTGTATTCAGGCATCGGAAGGTCAAGCTCTTCGATAGCCTTTGCCGACTTTGCTCCTGCAAGCATCTCAATCGCCTTGCCAATCATTACGACTTCATTGAGTTCAGGGTCTTCCTTTGCTTTCTTTTCAAACTCTGCCACCATTGCCTGTACATTAAGAATTGTGTTCTTGCGGTTATTTACTGTAATTGTAAGGTCATCACTTATCTTCACAAGCGGAAGCTCATTGGTAATTCTTGACGAAATATCTATAATCTGTGCCATCTAAACTATTCTCCTTTACCTGATTAAACTGCGTCTGTATATGTCGGCTTGCCGTCTGACAGTGCTGTCCACTGAAGCTCTCCTACAGACGTTGCATTGCCGCCAAGGCTTGTTACATTAATCACACACGGCATTGTAAGCTTGCCGCCATCCGGGAATGTAATTGTAAGTATCGAGTTACATGCCTGTCCTTTCTTCATGAACAGTCCTGCCACATAGTCATTGCCCGGATCACCATAGTTACGCTTGCCGCCCATAGTGATTGTGATTGACTTTCCTGTCATAAGCCTTCTCTTCCAGCCTTCGGCTTCCATGGAATCCCATTCCTCGATATTGCCGTCAATCGCAATTGCAAGGCTCTCTGCGTCTTTTACAACTGTTGACTCGTCGCCGGTACGTCCTTTTGTATTGACACCGAATGTAATCTCATTAACCGGCGTTACACCTGTTAAACCTGATGAATTTAATACTGCTGTCTCGTTATCCATTGTTAATCCTTCCTTTCATAATAAAAATCTGCCTCTATTACCATTTCATACACCATGCCGTCATCCATTCCGACATCAACCGGTGTATCCGTATGCATATCTGCGAACAGAATCCTGTTACCGCCGGCATGCGCATTCCTCAGAGCTGCAACAGCGTCATATACTGCTGCCGCCTTAAGCTCTGTATCCTTTGATGACTTATTCCAATGTACAAGAATACTTACCGGCTTAATCCTGTAGGAGCTGTTAGTCCTGCCACCTACAGTGTTCTGTACCTGCTGCCTGTCAAGGTTATAGATTCCTATGCTGCATGGTTTCTTATCCGGCATGCGCCCGACATATATGTGGCTTCGGTCTGCTATACCGGTGGCAGCAATGCACTCTGCCACATCTACCAATGTAAGAATCACATTCCCGCCTCCCTCTGCATGAACTTGGCAAATGCCTTATGCGGCATGTCCTGTTTTTTGCCTCCCGGAAGGTAATCATCAAGCCACCTTCCCTTGGCATTGGCATGTACCGAAGTATTAAACTTATACTCAGGGTGGTAATACAGGCGGCGCGCATACGGCGTTGAAGATACTATGCTTACATAGCCGTCTCCTGAGTTTTCAGTATTGATGAATGTTGATTTTTGAAGTGTTCCGCCCTGTCTTTTTAAGCGTTTGACTTCTTTGCCTTTGTACTCTCTTCCGTTTTTTGCTTACTGTCCGCGCGTTCCATATACCTTCTCGACAGTATATTCGTCTTCAGCGAACGGAAGCGTCTGGCTCTGTCCAACATCCTCAAGTATCTGCTCTGCCGTCTGTTCAAGCGCCCTTGCTGCCGCCTCATTAATCCTAGCGATTGCACCTCTGTATATTGTCACCCGGCTTGATACCTGCGCCATCAGACCACCTCCAGCATCGTATAGTTTACTGTTCCGTCAGGGTTCCTTGCCTTGCTTCCTGTTACTATCCTGCGCTGTACACCGAATATGACCGCCGTCCCTCCGGATATGGTGGCAGCGTCCGGGCATATATCGCCCGGAAAGTACGCCGTCCCTGTAACCTCTATAAGCTTTTTCCGGGCTGTAAGGACTGTCTTTGCCTTATCCTGATAGTTACACAGTCCTTCAAATTCAACCGGCTCCAGCGGTTCACCATAGTTGCCGTATCCTTCCCGCTCTATGGTCCCACTTACCGGCACATGACACATCCTTTTGTCAATAAGGCTTGGGTATATCATATACACCTCCTGTCGCACAGACCGGTCTGACAGAGCATGGCATACACATCCCTGCGCATTGCCACACCTGCAGCCGTTGTGACTTTCCAACTAGACCCGAAGCTCATCGACGCTCCGTTGAGTGAATAGCTGTCAAGCACGCTCTGTATGAGGGCGGCATTCTCATACTCGAACTCTGCCTGCATGCAGCATACCCTGCGTACCATATTCTGCTGAAATTCCGTCAGTCCGGAGAACCCTCTTCCAACAATCCTGTTGTATGTAAGCGAATCGATATGCATGCTTGCAATATCAAGCGCCCTCTCAATCTCATCCTCCGGTATCATGCTGCCGCCATAAATTTTTGCATAGTACTCCTTATCTGCATACATGGCTTACTCTCCTGTGTACTCTGTTGTGTCAACGTCTACATAGATACTGTCTATCTTGCCATCCTTGCCGTTAGGGAACACAAATGTATCAGACAGTGAACGGTTCTGGTACAGATATCCGTCACCCTCCGTATGTGTTCCCGGTGCAAAGAAGTAGATACTTGATATCTTAGGTACTGTCTTGCATGTCTCAAGGCTCGCCACAAGCACGTTAATCTTGTGCGCTCCCGTTACTGCCTCAACACCATGTTCGCTGTCCTCAGCTACCTTCTTAAGCGGCACGAATCCGCCCTCCGGTGTATCAAAATCAAACGCATCATAGAAGCGCTCGTCATCGATAACCTCCATGATTGGAACACCATCGATTTCTGTCACACGCGTCTCAATTCCGATACCGCCCTCAGCGATCTGCGTCATCTCAATCTTACGTGTGAACTCGGATGACTGCTCAAGAGCGTCCATTATCTCACTTGAGACATACATGATAAGTGAGCCTCTTGCCTTATATCTGCGGAGCTTGCCCTTGCCAAGGATATCCTTGAGCATACCGAATACCTTTGCCTTGGTATACGCTGTTGAAGCTGTTGATGAATGATATCCTTCTGTCTCCTGTGCCTTCTTTGCAACACGGTAGTAGAAGAGTGCATCTGTCTCAGGCACAACCGCCGTCTTCTCAAATGTCTTTGAGATATTGTTGATTGATGCTGTTGCATTAGTCTCATCAACGTCTGCTTTATCCACAAGGAACTGCACATCCCTGTCATGTTTTACAGTGTATGGATGATCTGTCTGTGAAAATGTTCCGCTGTTCCATCCGCCTGAACGCTTATGATTCCTGTAGCCGCTTACAGACATCTGTGTAAAGTGGAATGTGTTGGCATTAAGCCACTTTACATTGGTTGTGATGAATGGTGATGTGAGTGCTCCCTGAATAAGAATCTCAAGAAGCTCCGGTGACCACTGTTCTGCATAGTTTAAATTTGCCATTGGTTAAATCCTCCTTAATTGTTAAATCTGTTCCAGCGCTTGGTTGCTATCTGCGCAGTACTCTGAGCCTTCTGCGTTGACTGCTGGCTGCCGCCTGCCGCCCCTATCTGTACATAGCCCGTCTGCTCTGTCATCTGAGGCTTTAACTGCGGCACATCCTCAAGCACCTTGTTAATTGATTCCTTGATGGCGTCATTGTTAATGCTGCCATCTGTTCCAACAGCCTTGGAAAGGTCAGCAATCTTAAGCAGATAAGGTACAGTCTTGATTCCTATGCCAAGCTCTATTGCGACAATAGTTGCCGCCTGCTCAAGCTTCGCTGTCTGTGCTGCCTTTATGGCTGTCTGAGCCTGCGCCTGAAGCTCTGCAACATTAGGCTGGCTCTTTGCCTTCTGTGCCTTGAATGCACTTATTGCCTGCTCAGCCTCTTCCTGGCTGAGACCCTGCTGCTTAAAATAGCTCTTGAGGGCTGTGTCCTCTTTTGCTGCAAGTGTTCCTTCAAGCATGTGCTGGATCTTGTCATAGTCAACCGCTCCTGCTGCCGGCTTCTGCTCTGTCTGCTGACTGACCTGATTGTTACCCTGCTGGCCGCTTTCGCCAGCTCCTTCTCCATTACCTGCATCACCGCCCGCTTCATGTGCAAAGAACTGCAGGTTAAGTGGAAGTCTTGTGTTGTCTTTCATTGTGTTCCTCCGTTTCTAAGGGTGTCTCCCTGTAATCCATTGTCATCGGTGTCACCGCCCGCGCACCTTTTAGTGCCTTATCGCGTTTGGGCATATAAAAAGCAGCCCCTAATGGGACTGCCTGTTACCTTGTTATGATGTTGCACTGGTGCAACTTTCTATATTCCGGGTACTATCTCTTTTATTCCTCTTGCTATTCCGGCCGCTTTCTTCATGATTGAATTATCTTCAAGGTATTCAAGACCTTTAAGCGTTATTCTCGTCTCTCCTCCGGTACAGATGTGTGTTCCTGCTATAGTCTGCCGGATGGATAAGCCTTTTACATATCCTTCATCTGACAGCATTTCCATTATGGCATTCCATCTGTTTTGCGATATTCCCAACACCTCAGGTGATATCATGTCTGTGTCAAGCTCATCACAGTCCATTGTCTTTTCAAGGATACGAAGGATTCTGTATATGATTGTGAAGTTATTCAATGTACTTCCTCCTGTTTTCCGATTTTTTGGGTACAAAAATACCACCTACCTTTCGGATGGTGGCTATTAATACCAAAATACTGTTTTTTCTGTAGGTGGATTTTCCATCTTTGCTAATCGGAGCAATTCATTCTTGACATGTGAATATCCATATCTTGCATTTTCATGTTCTATGATTTCACCATCTGAGGTTCGCACTCGCATAAATCCCTTGGGTTCTGTTCCTTCAACATAATAATCTGCTGAAATATCATTTTGTACTTTTTTTATGTTTTTTAAGATTACCATAATATTCTTCTGCCTCCTTTGGATAATTATATATGTTTGATGCTAATCTGTGAGCTTCATGATGTTCTATACCCGGATTTTCTCTTTTTATCCTCATTTCAAGAAGCTCATGCTCTATCAGAGTCATATCATGTTTCTTAATATCTTTTCCAATAATAAGACGTTGCCAACTCTGAGCAATAGCACAGTCAGGCTCAAATCTCTTATATTCTTTCATATCTGAATCATACAACACTTTATCTTCAAAAAGATATGATTTTACCTTTTTTATATCAGCTTCTTCTTTTCCAAGATTCTTTGCTATCTTCTTCGTGTCCGTTGAGAAACTTCTAATCTCCTCATAATACATTTTAGCGAATTTAAGACCATCAGCATCATCAGGATTTAGGATTCTAGCTCCAGATATTATTATATCATTTTTGCTATCTTTTGCAATCCTCCACTCATTACCTTTTCCTAATACTTTTTCTAGTTCTTCCTTGAATATACTTGCAAACTTTCTCGGTTTTTCACATGTATACGCCTCCGCAAACGCCTCTGCAAACGCCTCATGTGCATTTCGGCTACCATATGAACCTAATGCAGCCGATAAGTTTCTAACATTCGTTTTGAATATATCTCCATCAAAGTATCTGAGCAAACTATTCTGAATAACATCATAGTCTGTTATTGATAGATTTTTTTCTAAAGTATCAGCTATATAATGACCATATTCATGCGCCAAAAAATGCATTTCGTAGTCATCCGACATTGAATATGTAACTAGCTTTGATGATGGTTTGGTTGTTATTAACTTCTTTGCAAGTTTAATTGATTTTGAATCATTATAATATCCTCCTGCTGCCGTCACTCCATGTATTTCTAATTTATCAACAATTGTTATGTTTTCTAATTGTATTTTATTGTTGTTAAAATAACCAGCGTGGTTTTGTTCAAAATTTGTTATAAAATCAGCGTATTTGCTGATGATTTTTTCAGATATTCCTTCATTTGAATTATCTCTAAATCCGATGCCTATCAATTCTAAATTGTGAATTGATTCATCTTTAGTTTTATATAATTCTTTGTCAATGACTTTTTCGCCTATTATCGACCTGATTTTTTTATCTATTTCCCTAGCTTTATCAATATCTTCCTGACTTGCCCCTTCAAATCCATTATCAATAGTTCCAAAATCCTTTATAAAATCATCATATGAATATCCATCTGTCATATTGCTGAATTCTTTCTTTAAAGAATTGATTTGAGCCTTCTCCCATTGTTTCTTCCTGACCTCATACCTCTTCTTGTTCTCCGGATCCAGCGAATACTTTGCAAGCCTTCCGAACTTCTCTTCCTGACGCTCTGCATACTGCTGTCGTGCCTCAGTCTCATTGAACATCTGCACGTCCTCCAGCTCCGCAGGTGTCCATGTGTCATCAGGAGCATCTGATATGCCCGGAAAGAATGTTGTGTGCATGTCTTTACAGTTTGGATGGTAGAGCCCTGCGGCTATTGCTGATGACATCAACGGATACGGCCCGTCTGATGCCTTGCCGCCGCTCCATACATCATCAATCATTACCTTCCCAACGAATGGAAGACACTTTGGGCATGGATTGGCACGCTTGTTCATGATGACTGTGTGTACTCCCCATTCCTGCCGCATCTCTCCTTCTCCGTACAGCTTCGCTCTTGTACTTGCGGTCCTGAGTGCCATTCCGGCATAATCCTCAAGCCGGTGCCTTGCACCGTTTTTGTACTGCACACAGTTAAGACCTGCTGCCAACATGTCCTTTGTTGCCATATCGACAGCCTTTTCAAATGTGCCTGCTCCTGTGTTGTAATACACCTGTGCATTGAATATTGTGCTCCGGTATTTGTCATTGGCCATTCTGAGGATTGCCGTTTCTGCATTCTGCATGTCATTCATTGTTGCATTTATAAGGGCTTCAAGCTTTCTTTCACTAAGCCGGAAGAATTCGCCATCAATTCCCTTTCCACGCTTCTTCGTCCCCCTGAAGCCGTTTCTGATAGCTTTAAGGATTGCCTCTTCCTGCTTCATTCTGCCTTCATCATGTGCAATGCTTATAAGCGCGGATATCCTGTCATTGATATCCTTGAACTTTCCCGGATACTTTCGGGCATTCTCTTTCTTGTACTTTTCAAGCGCCTGAAGCTGTTCTGTCTGCCACATGGACCACTCATAGCCTTCCTTGGTCTCTTCTGCCCGGTGCCGGTCTATATTACGCATCATTGAGGCTATGAGCTCATCTTCTATTTTTGCGAATGCTTCGCCGATATCATAATCACTCATATGCTGCTCCCGCCATATTCAAACCAACCGTATTAAGGTCACCGGCTGCGGACATCTGATCCACTTCTGCTATTCCCTGCTCAGCTTTAAGCCTCTGTACCTCTTCGTCTTTCCACTCCGTGTCCTTCGTGTCACCGTACAGCTCTTCAACACATGCTTCAATCGACATGATGCCCTGTGTCTTTCCCTTGCCTACTGTCTCCACCTGACTTTCAAATGATGGGTTAGCATACTCACCGAACGGTATGTTCACCTTCACATCCTCCACAGGATGCTTCAACAGGATATTAACTGAATTAACAGCTGTACTCACAAGTTTTGGAAGAGTTTCCTGCAGTGCCTCCACTATCGAATTACGTGTGTACAGCGTTGTTTTTTCTTTCTCACGCTGTGCATCGGCATTGTCCAGCTTCTTGACATCAATTCCAAGTGTTGACGGACTTATCAGCCCCTGCAGGCACAATTCAAGTGATGTACAGTATGCTGCCAGATAGCTGTCATGTGGTATTGCAGGCTGTTCCGTGTTTATCATGTTCCGGGCACCCTCTGCCATGTCTGTCTCACCCACTATGAATCTGTTGTCGAATGCATTGTGCGGCATTATCTCACCTGTATGCGGGTCACGTGGAAGATAACACTCCGGTATATATGTCCTTGCACGTCCTGCACGCTGTGCATCCATCCACTGGCTCCATGTCTCATCGAACGCATCAAAGCTGTCAAGCTTGCCATCAAACAGTGAACCACCACGTCCTTCATACTTCTTGCTCTTCCTGATGCTCAGCGGTACAGCCAGCATTATGCCGGAGTCACCGAATGCCGTATTGCCTATTCCCGATGTTGCATCTATGGCTGTCAGCGGCACTTCTCTTTCATCCCTGTACAGGTGATTCTCTATGTAGCCATATCCATAATGTTCATGAAGCACATATGTACCGTTGCCGGCTTTGTATGGTGTCTTGAATACTATTTCATGGATCCTGCCTCTTCTGTACTCAATATCTATCCTGTCCCCCGGATACCATTCTAGTATCGGATATTCGCTCACTGACGTGTCGAATGTTATCTTGAATGCTCCATCACCTACAACAAGTACATCACTCAGATAACGCTCCATGTTCTTCCTGAAGCTGTTCTCACTGTCGATATGATTCCACATGTCTCTGTGTGCGTCGGATTCAAATTCAAACTCATTCATGTCTGGGAGAACGATTGATACAAGCGTTGATATGATAAGTCCGGGAAGCCCGGTGTGTATCTTCCGCATCTCCATTCCCGGAGTACACTTAGCCGCCCAGAACTTATACTGGTCAGCATATTCCACATTCTGCTGGTACAGCTGTTCGAGTTCATTGGAATCACCACGGTACCATATCCTGTTACGGATTGCTGACGATTCAAAATCCATCAGTTCTCTTATCTGCAGGCTGTAGCCTGCTGCATCCTTATACAGCCATTCTCTTACGCCTTTTCTAATGTTGTCGCTCAATTTGTCTATCCACCTCATTCCATGCCTCCTATGCTGTCCCTGAATGGTATCCATCCATATTGTGCTGCATTGATTGTATGGTCATTGGCATCTTCCGGTGCCTGTCCGTCTTCATCCCAACTGTACCTGTCTATCTCTGACAGATGATTGGTGCAATGGTCCAGCACCATATAAGCGCCCTGCGTTATCCAGCCAAGCTGCAGCCTTATTCTGTCAACTATCGTTACCTTCTTGTATGAATCGTTAAATGTATATATGCAGCCGTGCAGCCTCTTGTGCTTCTTAAGTTCCGTTATGGTAGCCTGGTCTGCACAGTCAATGAATGTATCTTTTGCAAGCCCCCATTTGTCAGAGCACCGGTCAAGAAATGCAATGAACTTCACTGCCGTGTCTGACGGGGCAAGTGGAACAGATAAGTCGGCATTGCTGTATACTTCCTCTTCAAGCACAAAAAGCTCACGGTTGTACGTTATGCCCTCAAATATCATCGCAATTGTATCCTGCGACTTGCTTGAATATGACGTATCCATGCCAACCGTGAACTTCTTGAACTTTATGCTGCCATCTTTCATGCGCTGTCTCAGCCAGCTCTCAGATACAACATTGCGCTTTCTTGTAAAGTTAGGAAATACAAGCCCCGTAGCCCTGCCTCTCAGCCCTTCAATCTTATTTTTCCATATTTTGGTGCCTTTAGGCGTGTTCTCAATAATCTGCTTAATCTTGCTTTCCGGAAGCCCTTTGTTATGGGCAAAAGAAAAGAACCAATGCACCCATCCGGGCTTTGGTTCTTCGTTAAGCTCTTTCATTATCTCGTCCGGTGTCTCCTGCTGCCACTCCGGCAGAGGGCGTGAGTGGTTTATGTACTCACTGTACACAGGCAGTGCCGGATCATCCGGATTAAGTGTTGCAAGTATGTAATCACTTCTCATTGATGCTTCCCGGACAAACTCTATATCTGCCGTGTTAATCTCGTCAATATACAGACAGCCATACTGTCCACCAAGTGCATCCTTCCACTTCTTTTTGTTGCCGTAACCGATAACAAATATTATCTTGTCTCCTCCGGGCGTGTGGTACAGTATGTGGGGCATCTTATAAGCCTTGCTGCCATTGCCGTTGTACTCGGTAAGCACTCCGAAATCATCAAGGATTCCAAGGTCTTTATTGATTATATTCTTCTCTGCCGTTCCTGTGTCATCTGCGGCTATTATGTGCAGCTTCTTGGGGGATTCTGCCACCTTAAGCATATATTTGAATATGCCTACTGTTGTTTTGCCTGCTGCCGTGGTTCCTTCAAGGTACTCAACCGGTGCGTCACATCTTAGGAAGGCTTTGTATTTATCAGATAAAAGCAGTGTACTCATACGCCACCGCCTTACTCTCTCATCTGTTTTATCAGGTCGTCAAGCTTACTCTTCTCTGTCTCAAGTCCCTCAAGTGCAACGTTCTGCTTATCCTTCCATATGTCCGGTTTTCTGTTCTTAAGCCAGAATATCTGGGCTGTTGTGTCTCCCGGAATTTCCTTTGTTATCCGCTTTGTAACCACAAGCACACCATTAATGCGCTCTTCTGTGACTTCTGTGTACACTCCACCTACTGCTTTTTTGTACAGTGCATTCTCCACACGGATATCAGCAACATCCTTTCCCTCTTTTAAGGTGTCCGAAATGTCTTGATACTTTTTCTTCCATGCTGCAAGTGTAGACCGTGATATTCCCATGTTAGCGGCAATGTCATCATCTGTAAGTCCATCCCTCGCCCATGCGGCAAGTCTGAGCTTTCCTTCGTCTGACAGCCAATATTCATATTTTCCTTTTGCCATATCAGCACACCTGCCTTTCCTGCACATCAGCATATTTTTGCACACAAAAAGACACCGGCGTGTGTGCCGGTGCCTTCCCAGGAGTTATTAAATGATAATCACTTTGGACTAATTCCATTTTACATATTAACACATTTAAAACGGACAAAACGGACAACTTTGGGATTTTTTTATTTTTCCCTTATATCAGATGTATCAAGTATTATCTTCTGCTGCCCTCCTACTTCAAATGCCAGTGTACAGTCTAAAAAATCTGATATCTTTATTAGATCCTCTGCTGAAAAGCTTCCCCTGTTAAGCTTGTTCTGCATTGACTGTGGGGATATTCCGAGATACTTTGCAAGTTCTATGTTCTTCTTTCCCCTGATTGATAACAGGGCTTTTACCTTATCAGTTACCAACTTTATGCACCTACTTTCTCCCTGCCATACTCATAAAGCGTATCACTCGGCAGGTCAATGTAATCATTCCAATATATACATGTTCTGCTCTCGTCAAGCTGTACATTCCTGAATAATCCGGGAATATCTCTCAGTGCTCCATATCCCGGGAGCGTATCTATATCCTCATTCATGTCATAAACAACCTCACGTCCATCATCAAAAGCAATCTGTAACTGATAATTGTCCATAGGCTCTATACTCTTAATTCTAATCATTGAATGCACCTTCTTTCCGGATTGTCAGAAGCTCTCTCCTAAAGCGGAGGGAGCTTTCTGATTGTTTGGTTTTCCCACATGTCCTGTAATTCATCCTGATGAAGATTCAGCCACTCTTTGACAAGTTCCTGCGCCTTCCTTGGAAGGTCTCCGTCTATCATCTCCATTGTCTTGAGGTTGAATACTCCAAGGTATTCTCCATACAGCGCATGTATGTGGCTTGGTTCGTGTTCTTTGGGCTTGAAGAACATCTTAATAACTATCCCATAAAATCTGCTTATCTCCGGCATATGTCTGACCTCCGTTTTTATCTGTATATATAATAACATACTCAAAAACGTGTGTCAATGATAACATACTTAAAAAGGTGTATTTTATAACTAAAATTATGAACAAGCATTATTAAGGAAGCGGTCAACCATCTTCCTGCATCCGTCCGCCGTGTTATTGCCTCCCATCCTGTCGGCAACCTGAACCCAGCTCATATTCTCGATATATCTGTACACAATCATCTGCCGGAGTCTGCTGTCAGCAAGCTCACTCAAGAAATGTTCGACCTGCGTCTCAAGTTCTGCAAGCTTCTCATCCCTGTCAATCAACTGCTGCCGGCGAACCCTCAAGAGTGTCTTCTGCCTGCTATAACTTTCATATGGGAAGCCCTCTATCGTGTAATGGTGCATGTTGCCCTCTCCGCCCCGGACTGTGTCTTTGACGCTGTATCCGCTCTGCTCCATACGGTCTATCTGCCTTTCCAATGCCATGACCTTATCTGCTATGTACTCACGCTCTTTCTTGATTGCGGTATATTGGTCTAAAGCTTCTTTTAAACTACTCATTAACCCTCCTGTTTCTGCCTCCTCTGTAATAATCTTTCATATTTCTTTTACACTTTGCGCATGGCATTTCCCATTCTTCAGTACGCTCAAACGCACATCCTGAGCATCCGTATGGCTGCGTCTCTTCCAGGTCTTCATATTCTGAGAGCTTGCACAGAATCTTTGCGGTTATCTCTGCGCGGTTTGACGATGATTTAATTAAACGTTCTGTTATGTCAACAATCCTTGTGCCGCCATCATAAGTCACTTCTGTCAGCCTTTCAACAGCCTTATCAATGTCATAGGCTGTTGGCTGCTCCTCAACCGCTTCTATGCACTCCTGTATTACATCACGTATATCTGCATTATCTTCATCGCTGTAGGATGTTTCCTGTCTTGCGTAATCATTCAGGTACGCTATAAGGTCATCTGCATCTATTAGTCTCATTCTTCTATCACATCCTTTTATTTATTTTTACGTATTCTACGTATTTTATATTGACATTACGTATAATACGTGTTATTATATATTTGTAAGGAGGAAACAATACATATGAGATTCCGAGAAATCGAAAAAATCATTCTTGATGACGGATGGGTACTTGCAGATGTAAAAGGTTCACATCATCAATACAAACACCCTGCCAAGCCCGGTAAGGTTACTATTCCGAATCATACCGGTGACATTCCTCCAAGGGTTGTCAAATCCATACTTAAGCAGGCTGGTCTCAAATGAGACCGGCTCTGCCAACACTGAAAGGAGTATGTTATGAACTACATTTATCCAGCTATTTTTTATCACGAAGATGACGGACGTTATTCTGTTATCTTCCCGGACCTCAATGACCTGGCCACTTATGGCGATACCCTCGCCGATGC
>CAMBEF010000020.1 GCA_945865495.1 uncultured Bacteroides sp.
AACACGAAGGACAACACGGACAATACAGGGAATACGTGGAATATGAACAATATAAACAACATGAACGATATGGAACAGAATCCACAACTGAAGAATATAATGAATATGATGAATGATACAGACAGCTTAATGGATGACAGCCAGCGCAGTCTCTATAACGAGTATCTTGAACAGCTTGATGATATCATTGCAAAATCTGAACAGGCGGAGGACTAGATAATGGAAAATATTCCAAACATTGACCCTAAAAAAATGGCACTAATCAACGAATTCAAAAAAATGGCCGAAGGCAAAAACAGCAACGAAATGCTGCCACTCCTTCTTGCAGTCTCAAAAAAGTCAAAATCACTTGGATTAAAATTCTCGAACGAAGAAATGAAAATAATAATTGATTCGCTGATGTCGGAGGCAACGCCTGCACAACGCCAGCAAATCAATATGATGTTAAACATTATGAATCAGTAGAAATATGACAGCTGCTATCCATGCAGCCATTATTACCGGCACGCCCATTGTAAACTTCGCGTGCTTTGTCTTATGGTGAAATACTTTCATACCGGCATAAGCACCTACCGGGCCGCCCGCAAGGGCAAGCCCGATAAGCGTTGCTTCCGGTATACGCCACTGTCCCTTAACTGCTTTCCTCTTATCCATTCCATACGCTGCAAATGCTATAAGATTAATCAGTATAAGCCAGATAATGGCAATTATTATCAATATCTGTCCGAATGTCATGGTGTATATGCCTTCGGCTTACTTTGCAACGATGTTGACAATCTTGCCCGGAACATAGATTTCCTTGATAATTGAGCCTGTAAGCTTATCACCGAGTGCTGCCTTACCTGCTGCAAGGGCATCTTCTTTTGCTGCGTCTGCTGCGATTGTAATTACAGTCTTTGTCTTGCCGTTAAGCTGTACAGCAATCTCAACCTCATTATCCTTCATTGCATCTTCATCATACTCCGGCCATCTGTTGTTCTCGAATACGCTTGTATCATGTCCGAGTACCTCCCAGAGTTCCTCAGCTACGTGAGGTGCAAACGGAGCAAGAAGTGTTACCATTATCTCAAGAGTCTTCTTATCTATTCCGCCCTGCTTCTTTGCAAGCTCAATGAACTTATTGTTGTATTCCATGAAACCGCTTATTACAGTATTAAGGCTGAAGCTTTCAAGACGCTCAGTAATATCATGAACCATCTTATGCTGAAGCTTTGTACACTCATCTGTCTCAGGAACATTCTTGCCGGCATTCTCATGTACAAGATTCCAGAAACGTGTGATGAATCTGCGGACACCGTCAATACCTCTGTCATCCCACTCTGCATCTGTCTCAGGTGGTCCTACAAAGAGCTCATACATTCTCAGTGAATCACAGCCGTAGTCATTAACAAGTGTATCAGGCGATACAACATTGCCCATTGACTTACTCATCTTCATAGCCTTAGTACCATACTTCTCAATATCATCAGGCTTCTTGCAGATCATACCCTGATTAAAGAGCTTCTTGAATGGCTCGTCAAAGTCAATAACTCCGATGTCATGAAGGAACTTTGTGTAGAATCTTGAATACAGAAGATGAAGAACTGCATGCTCCACACCACCGATATACATATCTACAGGAAGATACTTATCAGCCTTCTCACGGCTTACAAGCTCCTTATCATTCTTATTGTCAACATATCTTAAGAAATACCATGAAGAACCTGCCCACTGAGGCATTGTATTAGTCTCTCTCTTAGCAGGCTTGCCACAGCATGGACATGTTGTATTAACCCATTCATCAATTGCAGCAAGCGGTGACTCACCTGTTCCTGTAGGCTCATACTTCTCAACCTCAGGAAGAAGCAGCGGAAGCTGATCCTCAGGTACAGGAACACAGCCACAGTCAGGGCAGTGTACTATAGGAATCGGCTCACCCCAGTATCTCTGTCTTGAGAATACCCAGTCACGAAGCTTGTAGTTCGTTGTCTTTCTTCCGAAGCCCATCTTCTCTATCATAGCAGGAGCTTCCTTCTTAAGCACTGAAGATTCCATACCGTTCCAGTCGCCTGAATTAATCATTGTTCCGGCAGCTTCTGTATATGCTTCTGTCATGTTCTCGATTTCCTTACCATCCTTGGCAATTACCTGAATGATTGGAAGGTCGAACTTCTTGGCAAATTCAAAGTCTCTGTCATCATGTGCAGGTACACACATAATTGCGCCTGTACCGTAATCAGCAAGTACATAATCTGAAAGCCAGATTGGAACCTTAGCTCCGTTCAGAGGATTAATAGCATAGCTTCCCGTGAACACACCTGTCTTTTCCTTATCCTGCATTCTGTCGATATTAGAACGTGTTGATGCTCTGTA
Organism: uncultured Bacteroides sp.; assembly: GCA_945865495.1. Lineage (GTDB taxonomy): Bacteria > Bacillota > Clostridia > Lachnospirales > Lachnospiraceae > Bacteroides_F. Next base: position 2,353 of record CAMBEF010000020.1, read on the forward strand.
AATGTAATCGTCAACAGCCTTGCGTGTCTCATCCGTAGCAAGCTGCTTAGCCATCTTATGCTCAGGAGCAAGCACCATGAATGTTGCACCATAGAGTGTATCAGGACGTGTTGTATATACAGTTATGCTGTCATCTGTTCCTTCAACCTTGAAATCAACCTCTGCACCGTATGAACGTCCGATCCAGTCTGTCTGCATCTTCTTAACCTTCTCAGGCCAGTCAAGCTTGTCGAGGTCATCAAGAAGTCTGTCTGCATAAGCTGTAATCTTAAGCATCCACTGCTTAAGATTCTTCTTGGTAACAACTGAATGACATCTCTCACAGCATCCGTTTACAACTTCCTCGTTAGCAAGACCTGTCTTACATGATGGACACCAGTTAATAGGCATCTCCTTCTCATAAGCAAGACCAGCCTTGAACATCTTAACGAATATCCACTGTGTCCACTTATAGAACTCAGGGTCTGTTGTGTTAACTTCCATATCCCAGTCATATACTGCTGAGATTTCCTTAATCTGTCTCTTTATATTAGCAACATTGCTTGCTGTAGAAATCTTAGGGTGAACTCCTGTCTTAATAGCATAGTTCTCTGCCGGAAGACCAAATGCATCCCATCCCATCGGATGAATTACATAATATCCGTGGAGCATCTTATAACGGCTCCATACATCACTGATAACATATCCTCTCCAATGTCCTACATGAAGACCACTTCCTGACGGATATGGGAACATATCAAGACAATAATACTTTGGCTTCTTGCCATCGTTCACGTTAATCGGCTTTGCCTGCCAGTTACCGCGCCACTTTTTCTCTACTTCCTTATGGTTATAACGTACTTCTGCCATAACACTCCTCCTATATTCTGGCTGTTTCCAGCGAAAAATCGCATTTGGGCGCAATACACCCGAATACCATAAAACACATAAAAATATTTTATCATATGACTTTGAGAAGTCAAGAAAAACAGAGGTGAAAGTCAGTGAAAGTTAATTTCTAAGCAATTAATATTCATTAATGAAGTGCTACATCTTCATATATAAGTATCCACAATTTACTATTCATCTAAAAACCACTAATATACATCCATATACCTTTTTTATCGACATTTTTATGAACTGCCATAATGTACGTATGCCATATTCTATACTTTCGAAATGATTAAATACTGGTTTTTCAATTAACTGTATACGTATCATATCCACCAGTGAACAGCATACAAACACCCCAACTACTATAATAATAGTTTTCGGTATCAACACATACATCGGTAGACAGTAATTAGTATCCACATGCAGCATGTCCTTCCACATAAACTGTCTTTGTGCATTACTGTTTGCATGTATAAGCAACACTCCAAATGTAGTAGATGCTATATAATTAATAAATCTGGAATAACCTATTTTTAAATTTTTAAAAGTTGTAAACAAAAATACACTAACTAGTACAGCCCCAAGTTTATTTGCATCACTAACAAAAAAAGCATATTGTATATTATTAAATTTATATTCTGATAATTTATATATAACAAGCAATGCAAAACCACAGGAAAACAATATTGAAAATATCAGAAGTTTCACTGACTGTTTCAAATTCTTTGACCACTCTGGTGGATAAATTCTTAAATATCCTCCAATAAAATATACTGCCATAAACCAGAACACTTCTCCAAAAATAACCACATTCCTGAAAAATGTCGACATCCCCGTGAACACAAACAACAGTAATAGCACAAACCTTCTGTACTCCTGTCTATTGACTGCATTAATAAACTTATTCATAAATGGAACAAATAGATAAAATATAAGAAACGAACATTCAAAATACCCACTGGCATTAGCAAATTGAAACACATCAAACAACAAGTGATATATTCTCATTTTTCCAAATGTCTCATATCCTAATGCAAGCATAATAATATAAATTACGAATTGATAGAAATATATTTCAAAAAAGACTTTACAATACCTGCGTATTGTCATGTTAGACTTACACATAAAATATCCACTGATTAATATGAATATATCTATTCCTGTTTTACCCCACATTCCCCACAATGCCAGAAACGTGTACTGTGGAATTACCCCCCCCCGGAAATTTTTTCAAACCCAAGCATAATGCCTGATCCACTGACATAATGATGAGCTACAATTATAAACATGCCAACTATTCTAAGTAATTCAAAATTACTTTCCCTTACGTTTTTTCCAATAACTTTTTCCATACATCACGTTCCTCCATATTTAAAATTTGTAATAGCATAATGCGGTATGCATAAAACACATATTGCATACCGCATAACCATTAATATATTTATTTCATATCCTACTGGAAATACTTAACACCTGACTCAAATATCTTAAGATCCTGCTCACCATAGATATTGATTGCAACGCTTCTGCCGCGTCTCTCAACATGCGCCATCTTACCAAGGCAGCGTCCGTCAGGACTTGTAATACCCTCGATAGCCATGTATGAGCCGTTGACATTCCACTCGCTGTCCATAGTAACATTGCCTTCAGGATCACAGTACTGTGTAGCAACCTGTCCGTTGGCAAAGAGCTTGTCAATCCATTCCTTAGGAGCAACAAAGCGTCCTTCCCCGTGTGATGCAGGAGTTACATAAACTCCGCCAAGTTCTGCACCGGCAAGCCAAGGTGACTTGTTGGTAACAACCTTTGTATATACCATTCTTGATATATGGCGGTTGATTGTGTTGAACGTAAGTGTAGGAGAATCGGCATTCTGTCCGACAATCTTACCTTCAGGCACAAGACCAAGCTTAATCAGCGCCTGGAATCCGTTACAGATACCAAGTGCAAGTCCGTCTCTCTCATCAAGCAGCTTCTGTACAGCTTCCTTCATCTTTGCATTACGGAATGCAGTTGCAAAGAACTTGGCTGAACCATCAGGCTCATCACCGGCTGAGAATCCTCCCGGGAACATAATAATCTGTGACTGGTCAATTGCCTTTGTGAACTCATCAACAGAATCTCTGATTCCCTGTGCATCAAGATTCCTGAATACCTTTACGATAACATTGGCACCGGCTCTCTCGAATGCCTTAGTGCTGTCATATTCGCAGTTAGTACCCGGAAATACCGGAATAAATACTGTAGGCTTTGCTACCTTATTCTTGCAGATATGGATATCCTTTGTATCGTAAAGCTTTGTCTCTACGACTGCTGAATCACTCTTTGCTGCCTTGGCAGGGAATACCTTATCAAGCTTCTCTGTCCATGCCTTAAGGGCTTCATCCATAGTTACAGTTACATTACCGTATGTAAATGCTGCTGAATCGTTAACTTCACCCACGAGTGTATATCTCTCAGTTACACTGCCAAGCTTATCAGCAGGAACCTCAGCTATAATGCATCCAAACTCAGGTGAGAATAATTGTGCAGCCTTAAGCTCACTGTTAAATGCAACTCCGAGCTTATTACCGAATGCCATCTTGCTGACTGCTGCAACAATACCTGTTCTGTCCGGAACATAAGCTGACACGATTGTCTTATTCTGAATCATGTCATGGACTGCATTATAGAGCTTCTTAATCTGATCATAATCAGGAAGGTCATACTCATCCCTGGCAATTCTGAACATAACAAGCTTATTGCCTGCTGCCTTAAGCTCAGGAGTAATTATATCTGCCTCCTTTGCAACATCAACGGCAAATGAAACAAGTGTAGGCGGAACATCTATCTCATTGAATGTTCCTGACATTGAATCCTTACCACCGATAGATGGAAGTCCAAAGCCGAGCTGCGCATTATAAGCACCGAGAAGTGCGGCAAATGGCTGGCTCCAGCGTGAAGGATCTTCTGTCATTCTTCTGAAATATTCCTGATATGTAAAACGAATCTTATTAAAATCACCGCCTGCGGCAACAATCTTGGCAACTGATTCTATAACCGCATAGATTGCACCGTGGTATGGGCTCCATGATGAGAGATATGGATCGAATCCGTAGCTCATCATAGTTACTGTATCACATGTTCCCTTAAGTACAGGAAGCTTCGCTACCATTGTCTGTACCTCAGTGAGCTGGTACTTACCGCCATATGGCATATATACTGAACCTGCACCGATTGATGAATCAAATCGTTCTACAAGTCCCTTCTGTGAACATACATTAAGATCATTAAGTGTCTTAAGCCACTTAGCCTTAACATCTGCCTCTATATTCTTCTCTTCACACTCAGTAAAGCTCTTATCATCAAGCACCTCATCACCCTTCTTCTCAGGGATATCAACGAGTACCTTAGTCTCCTGATGTGCTCCGTTTGTATCAAGAAATGCTCTTGAAATATTAACGATGTCCTTGCCTCTCCAGCTAAGAACAAGTCTTGGTGATTCAGTTACTACAGCAACCTCAACTGCTTCAAGGTTCTCTTCCGCAGCATATTCAAGGAACTTCTTAACATCCTTAGGTGCAACTACAACTGCCATTCTCTCCTGTGACTCAGAGATAGCAAGCTCAGTTCCGTCAAGGCCTTCATACTTCTTAGGAACCTTATCAAGGTCAACCTTAAGACCGTCTGCAAGCTCACCGATTGCAACCGATACACCGCCTGCACCGAAGTCATTACATTTCTTTATAAGGCAGCTTACCTCTTCTCTTCTGAAAAGTCTCTGAATCTTACGCTCTGTAGGTGCATTACCCTTCTGAACCTCAGCACCGCATGTCTCAATAGACTTCTCTGTGTGTACCTTGGATGAACCTGTAGCACCGCCGCAGCCGTCACGTCCGGTACGTCCGCCGAGAAGGATTATGATATCGCCCGGATCTGATGTCTCACGGATGACTGCACGTCTTGGAGCAGCACCCATAACAGCACCGATCTCCATTCTCTTTGCAACATAATCAGGATGATAAATCTCCTTAACATAGCCTGTTGCAAGTCCTATCTGGTTACCATATGAGCTGTAGCCGTTAGCAGCGCCTGTAACAAGCTTCTTCTGTGGGAGCTTGCCGTGAAGCGTCTCTGACATAGGAACCGTAGGATCAGCGGCACCTGTAACACGCATAGCCTGATATACATATGTACGTCCTGACAATGGGTCACGGATTGCACCGCCAAGGCATGTTGCAGCACCACCGAATGGCTCAATCTCAGTAGGATGGTTATGTGTCTCATTCTTGAAATTAACAAGCCACTCCTCTGTCTTACCGTCAACCTCTACAGGTACCACGATACTGCATGCATTAATCTCGTCTGATTCCTCCTGGTCTGCGAGCTTCCCCTCTGCCTTAAGCTTACGCATTGCCATAAGTGCAAGATCCATAAGACATACGAACTTGTCCTTACGTCCCTTAAATATCTCAGCACGATCAGCAAGATACTGATTATATGTAGCCTCCATAGGCTTTCTGTAATAGCCGTCCTTAAAAGTAACGTCTGTGAGTTCTGTTGAAAATGTTGTATGGCGGCAGTGGTCTGACCAGTATGTATCCAATACACGAATCTCCGTCATAGTAGGATCTCTGTGTTCCTCACCATGGAAATAGTTCTGGATATGAAGGAAATCCTTGAATGTCATTGCAAGTCCAAGTGAATCATAAAGCTTTTTAAGCTCATCCTCAGGCATATCCTTGAATCCGTCAAACACCTTAACATCCGCAGGTACTGCAAAATTAGTGATAAGCGTCTCAGGAACCGCCTCATCCGCCTTACGTGAATCTACAGGGTTGATGCAGAGTCCCATAATCTGTTCCTTCTGCTCATCTGTAAGCTTACCGCTGATTACATATGTTGTAGCAGACTTAATTACAGGCCTTTCTTCCGCATTAAAGAACTTAACACACTGCTCTGCCGAATCCGCTCTCTGGTCAAACTGTCCCGGAAGGAACTCTACAGAATAGATAAAATCATCTGCACCTGACTCAAATGTCATCTCATATACATTATCTACAGGCGGCTCTGAAAATACAGTTGTAAGTGCCTTGTTGTAAGTATCATCTGACAGATTCTCAATGTCATAACGAATCAGTACTCTTACGTCTGTTACAGTTTCAATTCCAAGATAACCCCTTATCTCATCAGCGAGTTCCTTGGCTTTGACGGCATATGGTGCCTTCTTCTCAACATAAACTCTTCTTACGCTACTCATCGGTAGACCTCCATAGTTCTTTAATAAGCTTTAATTTTATCATTATTGCAGCTATTTCTCAAGCCGCAAATAATTTTTATATTATCAAAATGCTTAATTTATTTAACAATTATTCGTGCATCCTTCTGATAATTTTGTATATGACCGCATTCTCCATTACCATCGGTGCCGTATGTGCAAAGAATATAATTCCGTCCGTAGGCGACTTTATCTCCTTGATTATCTCTCCCTCGTACGGATCCGTTACCTGTGCAATCACATCTCCGTGATACACCGGATCCCCCGGCTCCTTGAGCCTTTTATAAAAACCTGCCGTATCAGACTTGACAGGCATAAGCTCATGCTCCTCTATCACACTTGCTATATAACCGCTGTGATTGTTATATTTGACAATTCCCATTCTTGTAAGGAATCGAAGCACAGCTGACACAGCCTGTCTTGCTGACTTCTCATCAACTGTGTCCGTTGCATTGGTATATATCGAAAATGCATTCGTGCCATTCATCTGCCAGCTGTAATTGAGTGTGACCGTGTCCATCGGCTTCGGCTTACGCGTTACAACATACTGTAATCCAAACAGATTGGCAAGACTTGGACTCTGAAAGCCTGTCTCCATCATTCTTACATGGGGGATAAAATCTCCCGGCATATAAAATGATGCAAACTGTATGCCGTAGCTGTAACCCTGTACACTGTCAAATAATGCCTTTGCTATCCTCTTTGGAGAATCCGCGTTCATGTCACCCGGAAAGCATCTGTTGATATCAACATTATCAATCGGCCAGAAACGCTTTTCAACATTAATTCCGTACATATTAACTGTAGGAACAACAAGTATCTCCTTATTATGTGATATGGCACCATGCTCCTCAAGCGTCTTAAGTGTCCTGATAAGCTGCGAGCATATATAAAGCTGCTGAAGCTCATTGCCTCTCATTGCCCCTATTATACATGCAGCCTTCTCTCCATGCCCGAATCTGTATCCTGTTATCTCATTATCTTCACGGTAAAGTCCCTCTACCGAAAACAAAACTTCTTTATGCATAATAATCCCAAACGCCTCTGCTCTTCATCTTATCTTTCTCTCATACAGATATGAATATGCCTAACGCACTGCATATACACGTGCAAGAAGTGTTCCTTTGTAAATGACCGGATTCTCTCTTAACGAAAATACAATTCCGTCAGCCGGCGATATTATCTCCTGAAGAATCTCTCCATCAACAGGACTTATTATATCACCTATCCGTTCTCCTTTTTTAATGTGTCCCATCTGCTCACCGAGAGCTGATACAAAGAGTCCGGCATGCTCAGCATGTATAAAATCCACCTGTCCTTCTGTTGACATTATAGGCTCCTTAACCGCCGGTCTTTCCCCCTGCCATATTCCGAGCTCTATCATTATATTAAATATTCCGTCTATGAGTTGTCTGCAATATGCATTATTTATTCTTAATCCGACTCCCATCTCTGTTACAAGTGTCGGAACACCAAGCTTGTTAAGACTGTATGCAAGTGTTGCCTCACGTACCGTAATTGATGAATATACCCATACAAAATCCGCATTCATAATCTTGGCATACGGAAGAAGCTTGTCCGCACAGTCTTCATTAAGTCGTACCTGCGGTGCCTCTTTTATATATACGTTACTTGAATGTACATCAATGCACAGATCACTTCCTATTATGTCATTGACAACCTCTGCCGCAACATATTCAGCCATTGCACCATTATTATCTCCCGGAAATACCCTGTTCATATCAAGGTCAAACATCGGAATTCCTCTCGCTCCCATGTCCATTCCGAGAGGGTTAATGCACGGATACACGTCAACCGTTCCCGTAAGCAGTTCAGGATGTGCCTTAATCTGTCTGATTACTTCATAACACACATACTGTCCGTCAAGTTCATCACCATGAATGCCTGTAACAAGTGAAAGCCTCGCTTCTCTCCCGGTAGCATTCTCCGGTTCAAAATGATTCTTAAGTATTCTGATTTTTTCTTTTACCGGCATCTTAACCGAAACAACTTCATTAATCATATCTACCTCATTAATACACAGATAATTATATCTTATCATTGTATATGACTTAATGCAATGGGCTATTGTAGGGAAACTCATACGCTCTCCCAGAATTCACGCAGTGTCTGCGCTGCCTGCTCTTTGCGGACAGCAATGTAATTGTTCCATTCTCTTGGGAATATGTCACGGTATTCTCTGTACAGGAATCGTTCGTCGAGCAGGGCTATGACTCCTCTGTCTTCTTCTGTGCGGATGACGCGTCCCGCTGCCTGCATGACCTTATTCATGCCGGGATATACATACGCATAGTCGAATCCGTTTTTGCCGGAATCGTCAAAATACTCCTGCAAGAGCTTCTGCTCAGTACATACCATCGGAAGTCCCGCGCCGACTATTACTGCGCCTATAAGCTGCTCGTTCTTCAGGTCTATTCCCTCCGAGAATATGCCGCCCATAACACAGAAGCCTGTCACGGCATCACCGGCTCCGTTGTCAAATTCCTTCAGGAAGTTCTCGCGCCCCTCCTCGTTCATTGATGAATCCTGACACATTATGCTTTGTTCAAATTCATCAGGGAAGCAGCCCTCGTCAGTCATATCATATATAACCTTAAGTACCGACTGCATAAAGCCGTATGATGGAAAGAACACCATATAATTACCGCGTTTCGCGTCTGTAACTGCAAATATATATTCCGCAATTTTTCTGTACTCAGCATCACCGCGTCTTGAATATCTGCTGCTCACATCACGCCCTACAATTATCCGGCGCATATCGGTATCAAATGAAGATTTTGCGTATACCGCCATATCGTCAGCCTTGCCGGTAAGCATTTCCTTGAAATATCTGACCGGAAGGAGCGTTGCCGAGAACAGCACGGCGCATATTCCCTGCTCTATACATGAATTAAGATTATCCGAAGGGTCAACGCAGAACAGCCTGACAAAGAACTGCCCCTGTGAATCATGCTCCGTATATATCACGTATTTATCGGTCAGCAGATCATGCATATTAAGAAAATGCCTGATTGAAAGAAATATCTCCATCAGGCGTTCCCTGTAATCAATATGCGGATTCTGCCTGTTTTTATCGAGGAACTTCTGCAGCATCGAATATGCCCGTTCAAGATGCATTGCAAATGCCGACACGCTGCTGATTACATTGTAATCACCACATTCCCTTTTAAATTCAAGCATGTCTTTGTTGCATTTATCGAGGGCCGAGGCAAGCCCTTTATCGATTCCTTTTACATATTTGCGTGCCTCAAGGAAATCCTCTTTCACAACCGCAGCACTGTACATGCTTCTTCCCCTGTCAACAAGGTTGTGTGCCTCATCCACAAGAAATATATATCCGCCGCTCATTCCGTCCGCAAAGAAACGCTTCAGTCTTACATTAGGATCAAATACATAATTGTAATCACATATAATTCCGTCACACCACAGCGATATATCAAGAGACAGCTCAAACGGGCATACATTGTGCAATGCAGCGTATTTTACGATAATGTCACGCGTTATGGCCGTCTCATGCGTAATGACATCATAAACAGCATCATTTACACGGTCAAAATGTCCCTTTGCATACGGACATGCATCAGGATTGCAGTTGCGCTCCTCAAGTATGCACACCTTATCCCTTGCAGTAAGCGTGACAGTCCTGTAATGAAGCCCGCCCTCACGCAGTATTCCGTATGTCTGTTCAGCAACGGTTCTTGTTATCGTCTTAGCCGTAAGATAAAATATCTTGTCCCCATGCCCTTCACCGACCGCCATAACAGCCGGATATATCGTAGATACCGTCTTGCCTGTTCCGGTCGGAGCTTCTATATAAAGATTGCTGCCTGACGCACATGCCCTGTACACGCTTGCCGCAAGCTCCTTCTGTCCCGGTCTGTATGGAAACGGAAACTTAAGCCCCTTTATCGAAGCATTGCGCTTATCCCTCTCCTCAAATACAAAATCCGTCCATTTTGAGAACTCTTCTATAAGCCCGTTGAACCATTTTTCAATCTCATCAAATGAAAAATCCTCATAAAAATATTTAACCGCTTCATCATCAATGCTGCAATACGTCATTCTTACGCGGATACGTTCAAGCTCCATCTCACATGCGCAGATATATGCATAGCACATTGCCTGCGCCTTATGCACATATACCGGCTCCTTAACCCTGCCGACATCGCCGGTCACCGTCTTAATCTCATCGATGCACACATCGGGATTCTCTTCATCGCCAGATGATATAACGCCGTCAGCCCTGCCTTCAAGAGCTATTATATACGAATCATGCACCGGTATATTTATCTTAAAAGGAACCTCGGCAGCATAATCCGCACCGGACTTCTTCTGTATCGCCCGGTGTATTCTGGTGCCCTCCTGCATTCTTGCAACATCCTGCGAGGAGCCTGTCCTGTTATCAATATCTCCGCTGTTATACACGAATTCAACCAGATTTCTTACCGATATCCTGATTGCACCATCTTTAATGACATACATACTTAATGTTCCTTCGGCTCCCAACTGCCTTTTTCATATTCTTCATTAAGCCACTCTATCGCAGCAAGCCTGCCCTCTTCCGAAGCCTCAAACTCAGCCGTTGTCTTATCCTCATCCGGAATATATGCATACGCCATAGGCCCCGCCCATGCACATGCCACAAGTATGAAATCCGGCTTTTCTCCCGTACGCTATATCCTGTAGCGCATATTGCCAAGCGCCCCCGTGTATATTCCTTTGTAAGCAAAAAAATTATATGGAAGGATATCCTTATCCTCTATTCTTTTCACCAGTCCGACACTCCTTCATAAATATACGAATTGCCTTTTTTACCTGTCCTTCTTACCGCTCCGACATAATAGAGTATATTGAGCACCTGCCTTGCCGTCTTCACATCAATATGTGCCGCCTTTGCAAATGCTGCCGAATCAAAGCCGCCTTCAAGCGAATCCAGTTCATAAGGCACAAACTGCAGATAATCCTCAGGCTGTTCAATGACAGTCTCCTCCCTTATTCCGAGCGGGATTCTGTCATATCTTGTTGAGCCGCGCTTTCTCGTCTCGTTCCATCCGTTAAGGAGCCTGTACTCCTCAATATCCATCAGCACGATACGAAGTTTAAGATTGGGATTCTTAAGAAAATCCTTTATCTTGTACAGCTCATAAAATGCGTAATATGCATTCCATTTCTTAGGTGCTTTGCGCCGCTTCCCTGTCTCTCCCGTCTGCGGGTCTATCCACGAAAGCCATTTGGTATAAGGAATCGGATATACCACCGTTACCGGATATAGATTAAGAAAGACCGCAAGCTTCTGCCTCAGCTTATTAAAATTGGCTGTCTGTATCTCTGTTATTCCGTCATTATTGCAGATGTCTGCAACGTAGCCTTCTATGGCAACCTCCTGATAATTATCATCAGGCTCGTACATATTCTTGAGTATCGCATGCACCGTCTTCTCGCCAAGAGTCCCTATTCCGCTTTTTTCACGGATGACACCCACCACTTTATTCTTTGCGGCTGTGAATTCTTCATTTTTAATGTAGCTGACCGTCTCATCACTCTTTGAAGCCATCAGCCTTTGCCCTCAGTGTTGCAAGATTATCAAGTGCCGCATTAAGCGTCTCGTCCTTCTTTGCAAAATGGAATCTTATAAGGTTATGTACATCCTCCCTGAAGAAGCTTGAGCCGGGAACTGCTGCCACTCCCACATGCTCAGTCATCCATTCGCAGAACTTAACATCATCCTTTACGCCGAATTCCGACACATCCATCAGTACATAATATGCTCCCTGCGGCTCCGTGAATGTAAATCCGAGATTCTTAAGGCCGCCGCAGAACAGCTCCTTCATATGTGTATAATGCGCGGCAAGCCCTTCATAATAATCATCACCGAACTTAAGTCCCGTAACCGCAGCCTCCATAAGCGGTGCTGCCGCTCCGACAGTAAGGAAATCATGAACCTTTTTGACACGGTCAATAACCTGTGGATTAGCAATAACATAACCAAGTCTCCAGCCTGTAATTGAGTATGTCTTTGAAAGGGAATTACATACTATCGTCCTCTCCCTCATGCCCGGAAGCGATGCCATGTAAATGTGCTTATTGGGTGCATATACTATATGCTCATACACCTCATCCGTGATAACATATGCATCATACTTTATCGCAAGATCTGCAATTATCTTAAGCTCGTCATATGTAAATACCTTGCCGCAAGGATTGGAAGGATTACACAGTATAAGTGCCTTTGCACCCTGTCTGAATGCATCCTCAAGAAGCTCCGCGTCAAAATCAAATGCCGGAGGAACAAGCGGTACATATATCGGCTGCGCTCCTGACAGAATCGTATCAGCCCCGTAATTCTCATAAAACGGTGAAAAAATTACTACCTTATCTCCGGGATTAACCACCGACATCATAGATGCCATCATAGCTTCCGTACTTCCGCATGTGACAACAATCTCGCTGTCCGGGTCGACCTTTATCCCTGAAAAATGCTCATATTTATCAGCAAGTGCTTCCCTGAAATTCTGCGCGCCCCATGTAAGTGCATACTGGTGAGGGCCTTCTCCCGCAACCTGTGCAAGCCTGTCCGTCATAGCCTTCGGCGGGTCAAAGTCAGGAAATCCCTGTGACAGATTCACCGCACCGTACCTGTTGGCAATCCTTGTCATTCTTCTTATTACTGAGTCAGTAAATTCAGATGTTCTTTCACTTAATTCTCTCATATCTTCTCCAGCTTTCTGTCTCTTATTTGTCGGGCTATATCTTAAACTTCTATTTTCAGCTATACTATCCGGCTATAAAAAGCACACCAAGCGTTCCCGGTCCGCAATGGCTTGATATAACTCCGCCTGCTCTTGTCTCTAATATCTCATCAAATATCCCCAATGATTCAAGGTAACCGCGTACATTATCCACAATCTGCCTGTCACAGCCCGAATGTGTTATGAATACTCTGTCAGGACGTGCATTTTTAAGCTGTTCTTCCATATCCTTTGTATAAGACATTATCACAGATGACAGCTTTCCTCTGTATTTTTTGGCCGCATCCATAGCACCATTCTCCACAACTATCCTTGGGTGAAGCTTAAGCACACTTCCTGCCATTGCCGCAACCGCACTGCACCTGCCGCCTCTGTACAGATATGTAAGAGTATCCACTACAAAGCTTGCACGCACATATGGCTTAAGTTCCTCCATCCTTGCCTTTATCTCTGATGCATTACAGCCCTTATCAGCCATAATTGCAGCCTCTATCACAAGAAGCCCTATTCCGGTTGAAAGATTAGCCGAATCAATAACCGTCACAAGCTCATCCGCATCAAGTTCACCTGCCGCAAGCCTCATAACATTGCCTGATGTAGACATGCTCTCAGATATGGAAAAGCATACAATCTCTCTTCCTTCTTCAACATACGGCCTCATCAGCTCCACTGCTTCAGTTATCGCAGGCGCTGATGTCTTAGGTGTTGTCTTATTGTCATCTGACCATGCAAATATCTCATCCGGCGTAATCACACCGTCCTCATATTCCTTATCTCCAAGAAGAATATGAAGCGGCAGGATGTCTATATCGTATCTCTGAACAAGCTCCTTGGAAAGATCACAAGTGCTGTCTGAGATAATCTTTACCTTTTTATTCATAATAATCCTCCATTCCGGCAGGCACACATTCACTACCACCAGTCACTGTCCCACAGTACCGTAAACGGGCCGTCATTTTCAAGCTCAACCTTCATATCAGCTCCGAATACTCCGCATTGGACGCTTCCAAATGTATCCGCACAGCCCTTTTTAAAATATTCATACATTTCATTGGCAAAATCAGGCGCTCCCGCTTTTACAAAGCTTGGCCTGTTGCCCTTGCGGCAGTCTGCATACAGTGTAAACTGCGACACAACCATAACCTCACCGCCAACATCCGTGAGTGAAAGGTTAGTCTTGCCATTCTCATCTTCAAATATTCTTAATCCCGACAGCTTCTTTATGTATCTGTCTGCCATTTCTTTTGTATCTCCGTCAGCAATACCAAGCAGTATCAGGAGTCCTTTACCGATACTTCCCACAACACTGCCATCCACCTTAACCGATGCATGGTTAACACGCTGTATAACAAGTCTCATAATCAATCACCATTATTCCTATATCCACTCGTAATCTCCGCCTGTAATCGCAAGACTGAGGAGTGAATCCATCTTTGCAACCTCTTCCTCTCCCTCAATCTTTTCAATAAGCTGCGCCGTATCAGTTATATCTTCAAGTGACTCATCCGGTCCTATCTCGTAATCCACTTCCGCCTCACAGTCAGGGCATGGAATCTTACTAATTGTCTGAAGTGAAAGAAACCTCTTGCCACATTGCTTACACTCATAATATCCACATTCTTTTGTTCCGTCAGGTACATAATACATATTAATTCCCGAGCCTCCATACATTATTAATACATTATTAATGCGTTATTAATCAGCATTAACATCTGCCGATTTCATTATATTATACATTTGTATTTTTGTCTTGTGTATAGAACAATATCATTACATAATTGTCTTATGTGGAGGTGCATTAAAGCCTAAGCCATCCTTGACTGCGATGGCATCAATGTAGAAGTTGTACCTGCATGGAAATGGCTTCTGGATAATCCGCATTAGAAATGTATATATTATCTGAACCCCTTCAGATACTCCTTCTGCTCCGGTGTAATGCGATAGCTCTCTACCGCCTTCTGTATCGTCTTTTTATGTACCCATTCAGGAAGCCTCCGTTCCTGTATATAAGGAATTGCCGCATTCCACTGCTTTGCAAGTGCTGTCGCCATGTACCACGCAATCATCATATTAACATAGTACTCCTCAGACTTTACATCTGCGACAATCCGCAAGTACTCTTCCTTAAAATCTTCATCAAGAAACAGACGCATCATGACGCCAATCCCGTATCTCTTAACGTATGCTGCATCTGAAGCAATCCACTTCTTTGCCCTCAAAAGAACATCTTTCTTATTTTTATTAAAGCATTTTGGAACCGGAAAATCACAGGTAGCCCAATTATCAACATACGGAAGGAACTTTTCAAGTTCACGGATACATTTATCATAGTCCTTAATCTGCCCAATCAGCATCATCTGAAGATTATTCTCTTCATAATACTTATGCGGAAGTTCATCCATAAACCGGACTGCTTCCTCCGTCTTAGCGAATTTCTTTGCAAATGTCCTTAAAACCGGCGTTCTAATTCCTATAATATCCGATTTATCAATTCCCGGCATAAGGCTGCTGTGGAAATCCCTGTACGCCGTGTCCTGTAGCTCAAACAATTCTTCCTGTAAGTGTGTCATAAAAATCTCCATTCCGCAGGCACAAAGTGCCGGAAAAATCCAAGTTTTCCCCAATTGTAGTTCTTTGTATAATACATGTCAATTTGAAATATACTTTTTATTCGTTCCAACGCTTCCATTTATATAACTGCCCTTTGTATTCCAGATTTAATCGTCTCTCCATATTTTTATAAGCTATACCGCCATAAGCAAACATATCTATTTCTTCTATTAGATATACTATTTCATCCTTATCCGGCCGTTTATCCAATTTTGCATCTGTTATTAATTTATCAGTCATTTCTTCTATACATATGTTATCCACATATGTCTTCCTATGATCAATGTAATCAAACTTAATCTTAAAACATTCATCATCAATAATCAGAACATATATATGTGGACAACTTTCTGGCGACTCCCTATCCCAAATCATTAGTGGAAAAAAAGCATCCGTATATACTATACGTTCATCTTCTGAATGAGCAAAATAATTAGATGTGACAGTAAAATATTCTTCTTTACACGAAAAATATTCAAATGGATATGGATTCTTTATTTTCATAGCATTTATTTCCTGACATCGTTTTTCACTTATCTTTCCATCCTTTAATTTTAGATTTTTTAACACATCCTTGGTTATAATCATGAGTTCACCTTCATTTAATTATCTATATTGAAATATACCTTTTATTCGTTCCAATGCTTCCATATTCATTACCATTATAAAGATATAATCGTAATCTTCAGATGACTTTCTCCTCAAGACCGGCAATAAATGTCATCATAAAATAAAAAGGGAGACCTAACATTGTAACAACAACTATTAGTTTTTATCCATGAAATAATCTATTATTTTTTTACTTTCTCATCGTCTACTTCCGGTATACTTTTAAAATCCATTTTATATCTTCCCTCCATTACCAAATCCCTTATTTAAATTTCAAAATATACAACTACACTTTTGACATATCGATTAGTAGTCATTTGATCCGGATTTTCTTTATCTATAATACTCCATAATTCAGGATAGCCTTCAGCTTTATATACCTCTAATGCTTTTACTAAAAACTCTTCTTTTTCGTCTATTTTTTCATATGTATCAAATTCCTTTACATACCAGGACAAATTTCCATCATTACTATAAACTTCAGCTGTAAAATATATGACTTCTCCCTTATAATCTAATATTCCATATTTGGTATGAAAATCATTCATGTCCCAGAAAGGACTTTCGTATGATTTCATTGCATCTCCATATATAAACATCCTCACATCATTTTCATTATCTATTGTTCCGCTATCAAATTTTGCTATATAATTACTATACTTATAATCCTTTACTTTTTCTTTAAGAACATATTCTCTTCTTTCATTTTCCTTTAATTCTCTATTCACGAATCCCATACTCTGCATCTCCTTTAATAAGCCATATGTGCATTAAATACTACTGTCTCTAATACCATTTCATAACAATTAATATTTTCAGGAAAAACACCTGCTACTTTTCCTGTTATTTCATTCAATACAAAACCGAATACAGACGGCATCATTTTAGCATCTACATTAAATGGTTCTATATGTTTTATTACGCCATCGTAGATAATAGAAAATTTTTCTTTTTCCGCATATGGATTGTGCTTATCATTCCATAATCTATACTTTGCCTTCCCCATATTGGCACTATTCTTCTCAACAACTTTTTGAATATCAGGCAGAACAACATCTTTTTGTTTATTTCTATATAATGAATAAAAGATATTAAGAATCGATAGTTTCCCATTTGCAAGATATTCATTTATTACATCTCCAACCA
Organism: uncultured Bacteroides sp.; assembly: GCA_945865495.1. Lineage (GTDB taxonomy): Bacteria > Bacillota > Clostridia > Lachnospirales > Lachnospiraceae > Bacteroides_F. The sequence goes on from CAMBEF010000020.1 coordinate 19,618, forward strand.
AGAATGTTCCCATTTCTGTTTCCACAGGTAATAAAGGCATCTCAAATCTCTCCATTGCATCTGAATACCTTATATCAGACATGCTTGATTTTACACACGATATTCCTGCTAAAACAGAAGTGATATATAAGAGCGAATCGGCATTTACCCTTTTTTGGCTGTCAGTACACTTATTAATCAGATAATCTGATATCTCTTCTGCAGTTATCTCAATCTTTATGATTGGATTATTCTTAGATTTCTTTTCAATTTCATCAAAAAACATTTTTTCTTCTCTAGTCATCGTTCCATCATTCTTTCTCTCTTTTTCAATAATTATTTTTAGTCCTGCATTGCCTTTGTTGTATTTCCACTATTGATTGCTTCTATTATTCGTTCCAATGCTTCCATTTATATAACTCCCCTTTGTATTCCAGATTTAATCGTCTCTCCATATTTTTATAAGCTATACCGCCATAGGCAAACATATCTATTTCTTCTATTAAATACACAATTTCATCCTTATCCGGTCGATTATCCAATTGTGCATCTGCTATTAATTTATAAGTCATATCTTCTATACATATGTTATCCACATATGTCTTCCTATGGTCAATATAATCAAACTTGAGCTTAAACCATTCATCATCAATAAGCAGAACATATATATTTGGATAACTTTCCGTCGACTCCCTCTCCAATATCATTAGTGGAAAAAAGCATCCGTATATACTATACGTTCATCTTCTGAATGAGCCAAATACCTATCCCGAATAGTAAAATACTCTTCTTCACATGAAAAATATGGCCATGGGTAATAAGGATTCTTTATTTTCATAGCATTTATTTCCTGACATCGTTTTTC
>CAMBEF010000021.1 GCA_945865495.1 uncultured Bacteroides sp.
TCAATGCATTCAGAGTACTTGAGGAGTATTCATATATCTGGCTGCTGTGGGAATTCTCGAAGCTGCCCGCAGGTAACGGTGCAGATAATAACAGCACATGGTCTCCGATGGTTCATCCGCCAAGACTTGGCGGCAATAAGCGGATGGGAGTGTTTGCAACGAGGTCACCGGTAAGGCCAAGCCCGATAGGATTATCGAGTGTAAAACTGCTGGGAATTGAGACTGATAAAAGATACGGACCTGTCCTGCGTGTTCAGGGCGCTGACCTTCTTGACGGAACACCGATATATGATATAAAGCCGTATATTACCTATACGGACAGCCATCCGGATGCTGTATGCGGATTTGCGGACAGAGTAAGCGGATACAGCCTTGAAGTGGTATTCCCGGATGAACTTATGGAACTGCTGCCGGTAAGGCTGAGACAGGCTGTCACGGAGCTTCTTAAGCAGGATCCGAGACCGCAGTACCAGAACGATGAGACAAGGCGCTATGGAATGGAATATGGCGGATATGACATAAGATTCCACGTTAGGGAAGGCGTACTTACGGTATGTGAGGTGGTAAAACTTGAATAATTACAGACTGACGATACAGTATGACGGCAGCAGATATAATGGCTGGCAGAGACTTAATGACACAGACAATACAATTGAACAGATACTCACGGATGCAATAATAAAGAGCACCGGTGAGAAGACAAAGCTTATCGGTTCGGGGCGGACAGATGCGGGAGTACATGCAGTGGCGCAGACGGCTAATTTCAGATGCAGACAGAGGCTTGATGAGATGCACTTTACAGAGGAGCTTAACAGCATGCTTCCCGAAGATATAAGGGTTAATCTTACTAAGAGAGTACCGCCTGACTTTCATTCAAGACATTCCGCAACAGGTAAATACTACGTCTACAGAATTGAGACATCAGAGCCTGCCAATCCGTTCAGGCGCAGATATTCATGGAAGCCTGACGGAATACCTGATGTGAAGCTTATGTGTGAGGCGGCACAGCGGATGATTGGAGAACATGATTTTAAAGCATTTTGTACAGATGCGAAGCTTATGCCATATACAGTAAAGACAGTATATGATATAAATATACATAAGGATTATTCATGCCTGTGGAATCGTGAAGAGCCGGGAATAATTGAACTGGAATTTCACGGAAGCGGTTTTTTGTATAACATGGTAAGAATCATGGCAGGCACGATAGTTGATGCAGGACTTGGCAGATTCAGCCCGGCAGACATAGATGCCATGCTTAACGGCGGCACAAGAAGCATGAGCGGACAGCTTGCCCCTGCAAGAGGGCTTTTCCTTAAAAAAGCTGAGTATTCATATTAATAAAAAGGAGTAATACAATGATTAAAGAACAGGTGATTCAGGATTTCTTAGACGTACTTTCATCAAAGGAGCCGGTTCCGGGCGGCGGAGGTGCATCTGCACTGTGCGGTGCTGTCGGCAACGCGCTCGGACAGATGGTAGCCAATCTTACTGTAGGTAAGAAAAAATATGCTGAGGTTGAGCCGGAGGTTAAGGAACATCTTGAGAAGATGGTGAAGCTTCAGGCTGAATTTACAACGCTTGCAGATGACGATGCAAAGGTATTTGCACCGCTTGCAAAAGCATATTCACTTCCATCTGAGACTGAGGAACAGAAAGCATACAAGGCTGAGGTCATGGAGACAAATCTTCTTGCGGCAAGCGCAGTTCCTATTCAGATTATGGAAAAATCAATGCAGATGCTTACAATTCTTGACAGACTTGCAGATATTGGAAGCAGAATGGCTGTAAGCGATGTGGGAGTGGCAGTACAGAGCACAAGAGCCGCACTTCTCGGAGCAGCAATGAATGTGTATATTAACACAAAGTCAATGAAAGACCGCAATAAAGCAGAGGAACTCAATAACAGCGCCAATAAGATGATTGAGGAAGGAAGCAGACAGGCAGACAGAATCTACGATAAGGTTCTTAAGGCGTTGATATAATCAAATATTAGATGGAGAGAGGTACAACTATGGAAGTATTAAAGGGAGCAGCAGTTTCAGCAGCAATAAAGGAGCAGGTACAGAACCGGCTTGCAGAGCTTGACGGATACATACCGACACTTGCAATCATACGTGTCGGCGAGAAGCCGGATGATATATCTTATGAAAAAGGTGCAATGAAGAAGATGGCTTCATTCGGACTTAACGTGCAGTCGTATACATTTCCGGAGGATATAAGTGATGCTCTGTTTAAAGAGGAATTCGCAAAGATAAATGCAGACAAGGCAATAGATGGCATTCTTATGCTGCGTCCGCTGCCTAAGCACATCTGCGAGAAGGACATTGAGAAGATGATTGACCCGGCGAAGGATCTTGACGGAATATCACCTGAGAATATTGCAAAGGTATTTGCAGGTGACAGCACAGGCTTTGCTCCATGTACGGCTGAGGCTGTAATCGAGGTGCTCAAGGCATACAATATTCCGATGCAGGGTAAGCGTGTTACGGTAGTCGGCCGGAGCATGGTAGTCGGTAAGCCCCTTTCGATGCTTTTTGTCAAAGAAAATGCAACAGTTACAATATGCCATACAAGGACAGCAGACCTTAAGGCAGAGTGCAGCCGGGCTGAGATTCTTGTGGCAGCAGCAGGACGCGCTAAGATGCTTGACGGCTCATATGCCGGTAAGGACGCTGTTGTTATCGATGTTGGAATAAATGTTGACGAGAATGGCAGGCTTTGCGGAGATGTTGATTATGAATCACTTGAGGGCATTGCATCAATGGCAACTCCTGTTCCGGGAGGTGTCGGAGCGGTTACTACGGCAGTTCTTGCAAAGCACCTTGTGCAGGCGGCAGTGGGGAGAAAATGATTAGGATTGCGACAGTAGATGACGAGACAGATCAACTGATGGTATTATACCAGTTTCATATACTATAAAAGTTAAACATACTGCTAAGATTAATTTAATCAACAATACACAAGAGAATATCGGTTAGTTTATAGGAAAGGTATATGAGATTGATGAAACGAGTAAACTGTATTAAGCTGCTTATAATAATTATATTGTTTTTGATAATTACAATATTTACTTGGTATTATAGAGTTATTCATGTTGAATATATAGGATATGCGATTGAAAATCAGAACATTAATGTGCCGGGATATTATGCTACGCTTACAGTAAAAACAACAAAAGAAAATCTTGAGAAGGCAATTGCAGAAGGAGCCTATAGTGAAACCGATTCAATAGAAAATGCGCTTGGACAATTACCGCAAAACAAAAGAATGGTTGTGTCATGGGGGAAAAGGATAAGATATTTTTACTATTATGGGAGTGAAACAAATCCTACAGTGCATGTAAAATTTAAAGATGGCAGAATAGATAATAAGATATATTTTTATACAATAAACTATGATGGAACTATCATAGATTATGTAAATTATTAATGGTGATTATTTCATATATACTGCAAAATGAATAATAAATATCCATTCATATATAAAGTATAATTTTATTGTGGCATTTATGAATAATTACAGATAATTATAAAATATATGCTTGCCTGCCATGATACAGATGAACTCAGATATCTGTCAGATGAGATTTATACATTAAATGAGGGTCGAATTACAGAAAAAATTGTCGATGCATAGTAATTGTCATTTTATGGATTATTATTGTATAATCATACCATAGTACACAGGAACCTGGAGTAAACATATGAATTACATATTTGAAGCGGGAGCTGACATACTGGAAGCATTTATTGTTATGCAGTTTCTGTTCAGATACTTTGGACTTAGAGATGCAAGACACAACAGAATAAAGTTTACGGTTATGTTATTAATATACGCCATTGGTATGCAGATAATGAATCTTGCCGGCGTAAGAATGATATATCAGGAATATATAGCGGCTGTAATTATATATGCACTTGCCGTGTTATTCCTTAAGGGCAGGAGGTTTGAACATGCTCTGGTGGCGCAGATGTCGGCAATGATATTTGCAACAGCAATAATACTGACATATGGCGTGCTGCTGTCATGGACACAATGGCATTTTGGATTGTCAGGTTCCGTAATAATAAGTATGGCCGCAGAACTTATCAAAGACGGTATATATGTTGCAGTGACAGAAACCATTATACGCCATCAGGTCAGGGACAAGCAGTATGTAAGCGATAAGACATATATAGAAGTCAACATAGTAATGCTTGCCATGATATTTGCAAGTGTATTCATAGCTAACATAATATATGCCAATTCCGACAATATGAAGCTTGCCGGGGAAGGATATTTAATAATAATACTGCTGCTTGCTGTCGGAATGCTGATATACGCACTTTTTATTGAGCTTACGAATAACGGAATTAAGCTTATTAAGGAGCAGATTAAGAATTCAGCATATGAAAGTGAGAAAAAAGAGATAGGTGCGATGCATGAACAGCATGTTCGTACAATGCAGATACGCAATGACTTGTATAACCAGCTTATGTATATACTGCTTAAGCTCAAGGAAGGCAATGTTGATGATGCAAAGAAGTATCTCAAAGATAATCTTGATGTCCGTCTTGCAGGTGTCAGCTATGTGTCAACACAGAACAGAATGGCAGATGCTATTATTAATAAGCATATTGAATATGCATCACAGCATGGAATACTATTTGACATAGACATAGAATGCAATCTTGACATTATTGACGAAGTCGATGCTGCGATAATTCTGTCGAACCTTCTCGACAATGCCTTTGAGGCGGCAGCCAAATGCCAGTCTCCTGAGGCAGGACTTAAGATTATATATGCCGGAACAAGGTATCATTTTACTGTAACTAATTCGTGCAGTGAAGCTCCGGAACTGGAAGACGGAGAACCGGTAACAACTAAGGATGACAGATTTATTCATGGATACGGACTTCTTAATGTTAAGAATATTACAGAAAAGTATGACGGAATGTATGGATTTGATTATAAAGACGGAATCTATACCGCAGATGTTGTGCTCAATGTAACTGATGAGGTGGATGAATGATCAGACGGCTTGCGGAATGTACAGCTTCATATTTTGTGAGAAACGGTATAGTTGATTCTTCTGAAGAAGATGTATACAGATACGGAATAGAAGTCATGCTCTGCGATGTCGTTGATTATATGATTGTTCTGCTGTCGGGAATTATTTTCGGCAGACTGATTGAAGCAATCTGGTTTTACAGTAATTTTCTGATTATAAGAAGCGTGACAGAGGGCTATCATGCAAGAACATTCATATCCTGCAAATGCATGATGGCAGCGATGATGCTTCTTGTTCTTACAGCATATACGCTGCTTCCAGCAAGAGCCTGGTATATATGGATTGGACTGGCAGCTCTTATTATAACTGATTATAAGCTTGAAACAATTTATAAAAGAATCTTATTCATATCAGTGTATTTTACAGCTGAATGTCTGATGATGAGATATTATAGCAACTTAGCTGTGCTGATGGTGTTTGCGTGCATCATCGTATGTGTGGCTTCGAATATAAAAAGAAAGGAGAAAACAGTATGAGAGACATTAAGAGCATGGTACTCAAGAAAGCAGCAAAGGCTGTTAAGTCTGTTGCGGAGAAGACAGAGCATCAGGTAGCATTTACAACTAAGGGATTTTATAGACCGGTACTACCTAAGACAAAGTAAGATGATGTGGAAACAGGCAATATAATTAATGTACAGAGCGTGATGGCGGCAGGAAAATATCTGCCGCTAATTTTATGTAAAAATATTTATATAGAATTTATATGAAAAGTGCATATTAAATTTGCTAATTCTATTTTGTGTATGTATAATAGTATATTGTTATCGCATAGAAAGCAGAGTTGAAATTATGAGTAATGCATTTGAATTAATTGCAAATATTTTAGAAGCAGCAATAATTGCACAGTTTTTTTTGAGATACTTTGGATTAAAAAATAAAAACAATAAAATCTTAAAGTTTATTATAATGACAATTATTTATGCTTCTGTTGTAACAGTTTGTAATATGTACACATATTTTAGCGTGCATGAGGAGTATATAATTGATATAACAATATTTGTTTTTGCAATAGTACTTTTAAAAGGACGAGTTCTCGAAAAAATATTGTTAATATTTATAAATTCAATATTATTATCTACAATAGGTGTCTTACTTATGGGGGCATTTGGCAACTTCATAGTATATGATGCCAACGGATATCCTGAATTTGGAGTGCTCCGAGTTGCGCTTGTTGTACTTGCAAAGGTTATCTATATAATCTGCACGGAGCTGATTATACACAATAAGATTGAGGACTCGCAATATGTAAGCAATACCGTATATCTCAAGCTTAATGCTGCAATGATAATAACAGCGGTTGCAGAGCTTTTCCTTATGGATATTGTCTACATGAGCGCCAAGAGTTCATCAATTGTGTCGGTGTATTTTGTAATTGTGGCACTCGTAGCGGTTGATGCAATACTTTACACACTGTTTGTTAATCTTACCAATACCAGCATTAATCTTATAAAGGAAGAAGTCAAAAATGCAGCGTATGAGAGCGAAAAGAAGATAATAGAGAACATGCATGAGATTAATAAGCAGACGATGATTGTAAGGCATGACATGAAAAGCAAGCTCACATACATTATGTTTAAGCTTGATGAAGGTGATATTAAAGGAGCTGAAAAGTTCATTTCGGAGGAGCTGGATGTAGAGCTGTCTGATGTGAATATAATATCAACCGGCAACCGGATTGCGGATGCCATCCTTAATATGCATGCTGAGACAGCAAGAAAGCAGGGAATACCATTCAGGATGAATATAACAGGTAATCTGGGAATGGTTAACGAGGTGGATATAACAATAATATTATCCAACCTGCTTGACTGTGCACTTGAACTTGCAGGTACATCGGATGTGCCGTATGCCGGAGTTGATGTGAAGGATACTGATAACGGAATTACGATAAGGGCATACAGCTCATATGGTGAACTGAAACTTAACAATGGAATGCTGAATGTCAGAAATATAGCTGACAGATATAATGGAACATATGAATTTGAACACAGGGACGGACGCTGTACAGCAGTGGTCTGTCTTAAGAATGGAGAGACAGATAATGTTATACAGAATAGAAAAGCTTGCACCATCGCAGATTAGGGAAATATATACGGGACCGGCAGTAAGGCACTTCCCGGCTGACGAGCGTAAGCCGGTTGCTGCAATAGAAAAACTTCTTGATGACGGGATGTACATTGGGCTTGGAATGTTTGAAGCCGGCAGAAGTACTGATGAATCAGAGGAAAGTCCGCTTATGGCATATGCACTGTTTACAAAAGCAGCCGACGATTATGTGCTGCTTGATTATTATGCGGTGTTGGAAGAATATAGAAGTGATGGTGTGGGAAGCATATTTATAAAAGAGATGGATAAGCATCTTGAAGGAGTACGTGGCATGCTTCTTGAAACAGAGGATATCGACAGCGCGGCAGACGAAGAAGAGTATAACACACGCAGAAGGCGCAATGCATTCTACAGTCGTAATGATGTAATTATGTCCGATATAATGTCAGAAGCAGCCGGTGTCAGGTACAATATATGGTACAAACCATTCACAGGCGATATACCTGAGAGTGATAAACTGAGAAATATATTATCGGATTTGTACAACGTAATGTTCAAAAGATGTGAAGATGCTGATATTACGTGGAATATATTTTGATGATGTTCTTGACAATATTTTCCTTGACATAACGTGCATATAATTATAAAATATCAATAGTTGAATATTTTAGAAAAGCTATGAAGAGAAAGAGTAGCAGACACAAGAACTTACAGAGAGCAGCCGGTTGGTGTAAGGCTGCAGGGGCGGTGGCTGTGAATACATCTTGGAGCTGCGCACCGAACGACTGCATATCTGATATATATTATTTAAGATACATTTTAGTAGGCTGTGACGGAGGTGACGCACCGTAATAAGGCGTCAGGGTATCATCAGATAATTAATCCGGACATATTACAGGATTAATTGCTTATCGTACCTGCTAAGGCATGAAGCGTGAGTTTTATGTGAATTAAGGTGGTAACACGGGATTGCTGGTCTCGTCCTTTGAACAAGGACGGGACTTTTTTATTGCACAGACAATTGGCTTAAATCTGTGATGAACCGTGCAATGTTTTCGTAAGCATTCTAAAATCTTCAATAAAGATAAGATTGTGGAGGATATGAAGTTATGAACATGGAATTTGTAAGAAAGCTGCCATCACCTGAGGAATTCCCTATAAGTGAGAAGGCTAAGAAGATTAAGGCGGAAAGAGACGAAGAGATCAGGGCTGTATTTGAGGGAAAGTCAGATAAGCTTATACTTGTAATAGGCCCTTGCTCAGCAGATCATGAGGATTCTGTACTTGATTATATATCAAGGCTTCGTAATGTTCAGGATAAGGTTGCGGATAAGATTCTTATGATTCCGAGAATCTATACCAATAAACCAAGAACTGTAGGAACGGGCTATAAGGGAATGCTTCATCAGCCTGATCCGGAGAAAGCGTCTGATATGGTCAAGGGAATTATTGCAATCCGTCATATGCACAGAAGAGCTGTTGAAGAGACAGGCTTTACATGCGCTGATGAGATGCTTTACCCGGAGAATCACAGATATCTCTCAGATATTTTATCTTATGTTGCAGTAGGTGCAAGATCTGTTGAGAATCAGAATCACAGACTTACGGCAAGTGGTCTTAATATTCCTGTGGGGATGAAGAATCCTACAGGCGGTGATATATCAGTAATGCTTAATTCAATAGTTGCTGCACAGAACTCACATACATTTGCATATGCAGACTGGGAAGTCAAGACACATGGCAATCCGCTTACACATGCAATCTTAAGAGGTTATGTGGACAAATTCGGCAGGAGCATACCGAACTACCATTATGAGGATATCCGTCATCTCTATGAAGAGTATCAGGAGAGGAATCTTGCCAATATGGGTGTGGTAATTGATACAAACCATTCTAATTCCGGCAAGAAGTTTGAAGAACAGATACGAATAAGTAAGGATGTAATGCACAGCTGCCACGTGTCACCTGATATTCATAAGTTCGTCAAGGGACTTATGATTGAAAGCTACATTGAGGACGGTAACCAGAAGGTTGATGAGCATTGTTATGGTAAGTCAATAACTGACCCATGCCTTGGATGGGAAAAGACTGAGAGACTTATATATGATCTGGCAGAGCTCTGGTAATGAATAAGTGCGGAAAATGCGTTAATTAAGGCTTGAAGTTGCCTGCAAATTCATTTACAATAATATAGCATACATGAAAGATACGGTTATTAACATGTACCGTATCTTTTAGTTTGTGTGAATTTGGAGTTTTATATAATGGGCAGAAAAGATATTGATGTTATAGATTTTTCGCATTCATCAGGTACTTCAAAAAGAACATCGCGTTCAAAGAGTGAGAGAATTGATGTAGCGGAGTTTGTGGACAGTGCGCACTCTAAGAAGGATTATGGCAGACATGCGCACGAAGCTGATTTTGTACTGCCGCTTATCTCGTCACCGGAAGGATCTGCATGGGAAGATGACTATGAAGATGGATATGCAGACGGTTATGATGACAGATATGGTCACGGTGATGCAAGATATGAGCGCAGCCACAGGGATTACAGACGCAGCAATACAGACAGAGCCAAAAGCAAAGCAAAGAAGAATAAAAAACATGTGCATTTCAGATGGGACAAGCTTGTTCTTCTGATTCTTGTGCTTTTTATTGCATACTGCGGATGGACGATATACCACGATTACCGTGGAGATAACTTCGATGCAAAAGCAGCGGTTGCCCCATCATATGAAGAGGGACTTGGAAGCGATGAGCAGACGACGCAGACACAGGCCGCTGTGGCGGGGTATCATAAGAATAATAAAGTTGTATGTATAGATCCGGGGCACGGAGGAAGCGATTCGGGTGCTGAATATAAGAAGAATTATGAGAAGACGCAGGTGCTTGAGATGGCGAAGCTTGTCAAGGCCCAGCTTGAGGCTGACGGATTTACAGTAGTCCTTACAAGAGATTCGGATAAGACACTTACTCTTGATGAACGTGTTAAGATTGCTGAGGAAGCTAATGCCGGAGTACTTGTATCAATACACCGCAATTTTTATCAGGATTCATCCAAAAGCGGAGCTTCGCAGGCAAGCGGAGTCGAGTGCTGGGTAAGCAATACCAGGCCTTCGGATGCCACACAGCTTTCTAATATGATACTTGTAGAGCTTAATAAGCTGTCGCTGACAAAGAACAGAGGCGTTAAGTGCGGCACTATCAATAATGCCAACCGTAATTACAGGATTAATACAAGCAAATGTACAAGCTGCATAGTGGAGCTTGGATTTATAACCAATTCCAGGGATGATGCCCTTGTGACAACTAAGAAGACTGAATGTGCAAAGGCAATTGCAGATGGAATAGAAGGATATCTTAAGTCATTATAATTTACAAGAAATGGAGACAGGAATGGGACACATTGACCAGAAACACATAAGGAATTTTTGCATTATTGCTCATATCGACCATGGCAAGTCAACGCTTGCAGACAGAATAATTGAGAAGACGGGACTCCTTACACAGAGGGAGATGCAGGACCAGGTTCTCGATAATATGGAGCTTGAACGTGAGCGTGGAATTACGATTAAGGCCCAGACGGTCAGAATTGTGTATCATGCTAAGGATGGAGAAGAATACATTTTCAATCTTATTGATACTCCGGGACATGTCGATTTTAATTATGAGGTATCAAGAAGCCTTGCCGCATGCGACGGCGCAGTCCTTGTTGTTGATGCGGCACAGGGAATAGAAGCACAGACACTGGCTAACGTATATATGGCGCTTGACCATGATCTTGAAGTATTTCCTGTTATTAATAAGATAGACCTCCCGAGTGCTGATCCTCAGAGAGTTATAGATGAGATTGAGGACGTTATCGGAATTGAGGCACAGGATGCCCCAAGAATATCAGCAAAGAACGGAATTAATATAGAAGAAGTACTTGAGCAGATAGTGCAGAAGATACCTGCTCCGGTTGGAGATATCAATGCACCGCTTAAGGCGCTTATATTTGATTCACTCTATGATGCATATAAGGGTGTTATCGTATTCTGCCGCATAAAGGAGGGCAAGGTACGCAAGGGAACACGCATAAGAATGATGGCAACAGGTGCGGTTGTTGATGTCGTTGAAGTAGGATATTTCGGACCTGGACAGTTTATCCCTTGTGATGAACTCTCAGCAGGTATGGTTGGATATATCACTGCAAGTATCAAGAATGTAAAGGATACTGCTGTCGGTGATACGATTACTGATGACGAGAATCCTTGCGATGAGCCGTTACCGGGTTACAAGAAGGTTAATCCTATGGTTTACTGCGGTCTGTATCCGGCAGACGGTGCCAAGTATGGGGACTTGAGAGATGCACTTGAAAAGCTTCAGCTCAATGATGCAGCTCTGCAGTTTGAGCCGGAGACATCAATTGCACTTGGATTTGGCTTCAGATGCGGTTTCCTCGGTCTGCTTCATCTTGATGTAATTCAGGAAAGACTTGAGAGAGAGTATAATCTTGACCTTGTAACAACAGCTCCGGGCGTTGTATACAGGGTGCATAAGACAAATGGTGAGATGATTGAACTTACTAACCCGTCTAACCTTCCAAGCCCGTCAGAGATTGATTATATGGAAGAACCTGTTGTCAGTGCTGAGATTATGGTCACAACAGAATTCGTTGGCCCAATAATGAAGCTCTGCCAGGAGAGACGAGGTGTATATCTTGGAATGGAATACATGGAAGAGACAAGAGCGCTGCTTAAGTATGAGCTTCCGCTTAATGAGATTATATATGACTTCTTTGATGCCCTCAAATCACGTTCAAGAGGATATGCTTCATTTGACTATGAGATGAAGGGCTATGTGCGCTCCAAGCTGGTTAAGCTTGATATCCTAATTAATAAGGAGGAGGTTGACGCCCTTTCTTTCATCGTATTTGAGGACAGCGCTGCGGAGCGTGGACGTAAGATGTGTGAGAAGCTTAAGGAAGAGATTCCGAGACAGCTATTTGAGATACCTATTCAGGCAGCAATCGGAAGAAAGGTAATTGCAAGGGAGACAGTAAAAGCACTCCGCAAGGATGTACTTGCCAAGTGCTATGGCGGTGATATATCAAGAAAGAAGAAGCTTCTTGAGAAGCAGAAGGAAGGCAAGAAGAGGATGCGCCAGGTTGGTAATGTAGAGATTCCTCAGAAGGCATTCATGAGCGTTCTGAAGCTTGATGACGAATAATGAATAGATACAGGAACAAACAGATAGGGATGTATATACACATCCCTTTTTGTATAAGAAAATGCAAATACTGCGATTTTGTATCGGAGGCAGCTTCTGACTTTGTGCATGAGAACTATATAAATGCACTTATAGATGAGATTAATGGGTATGACGCCGGACAACTGGAGGGATACGGGCTTCGGTCTGTATTTATCGGAGGCGGTACTCCGTCTGCGGTTAAGGCGGAATATATCTCAAGAATAATGACTGCTGTCAAAACGCATTTTGCGGATATATGCGGACATTTAACGGAGATTACAATCGAATGCAACCCCGGAACTGTTACGGCTGAGAATCTCAGAATCTACAGGAATGCCGGAATTAACAGATTAAGCTTCGGCTTACAGTCAGCGATAGACAGCGAACTTGAGTGCATAGGCAGAATCCACACCTGGGATGATTTTAAGAACAGTTACAGACTGGCGCATGAGGCCGGTTTTGAAAATGTTAATGTTGACCTTATGTTTGATCTTCCGGACCAGACGATGGATACATGGAAGAAGACACTTGCAGATGTATGTGCACTTGAACCGAAACCGTCACATATATCTGCGTACAGTCTTATTCTTGAAGAAGGGACACCGCTTGCAGCGCAGATAGAGTCGGAACGGGAACGTGGGATAGACAGACTGGCAGATGAAGATACCGACCGCGCAATGTATCATTATGCACAGAGTTATCTTGAAGGCGAGGGGTATCATCAGTATGAGATATCCAACTTTGCAATGCCTTCAATGGAGAGCATACATAATCTTTCATACTGGGAGTGCAGGGAATATATAGGATTTGGCGTTGCGGCTGCTTCCAATAAAGGAGACATGCGCTACCGCAATACATATGATATAGACGGATATATAGCGGGAGCATGGCAGAATAAGGAAGATATCGAACATCTTACAGGGAAAGACCGAATGTCTGAATTTGTATTTCTGGGACTCCGCATGACATCGGCAGGAGTAGATACAGAAGAATTCAAAAAAAGGTTTGATGTATCATTTGATGAGGTGTTCGGTGACGTAACTGCCGGATATGTTGAGAAAGGGATGCTTAGCATGAATGACGGCAGGCTTACACTTACGCCGCATGGAATAGATGTAAGCAATGTAATAATGGCGGATTACATCCTTTAAATTTTACATAAATTTTACATTTATTTGATTTTGCTTTTTCATAAATGATTTAATATATAATTAACAATCAGGATAAGAATAAGAGAATAGGAGATGACTGGGATGGCATCATTAATATATGTGGTGGAAGATGATCAGAATATAAGAGAGATAGAGAGCTTTGCACTAAAAAACAGCGGATACATAGTTGAATCCTTTGATTGCGGTAAAACGTTTTTTAATAAAGTGCACAACAAAGTTCCAGACCTTGTATTACTTGATATCATGCTCCCGGATATTGACGGTCTTGAGATTCTCAAGAGAATGAAAAGTGATTTTGAGTTGTGTAATATTCTGGTAATCATGGTGACTGCCAAGTCGTCAGAGATTGATAAGGTAAAGGGCCTTGATCAGGGGGCTGATGACTATATGACGAAGCCGTTCGGTGTTATGGAACTTATTTCAAGGGTCAAGGCGATACTGAGGAGAAGCAGGAATACATCTGACGAAAAGATTTTTAAGGCAGGCGATATCATTATAAATGAAGAAAGACATGCAGTGTATGTCAATGATGAACCTGTGGAGCTTACATTCAAGGAGTATAATCTTCTAAAGCTCCTTATTTCCAATTACGGGATTGTAATGTCAAGAGAAGTGATTATGGACAGGATATGGGGTACATCATTTGAGGGTGAGTCAAGAACTCTTGACATGCATATAAAGACACTCAGAAAAAAGCTTGGAGAATCAGGTTCGATGATTAAGACGGTACGTAATGTCGGCTATGCAATCGGCCTGGATTAAGGAACGATTATGAAAAAGAAGATAAATCTTAATCTTGCGTTAGTATCACTGCTTGCAATATTTGCAACGGTTGTGGTAAGTATTTCGATGTTTTATCAGTTATTCAAGGCAGAGGTTGGCGATAACCTCAGGGATATTGCTTATGCAATCTCAGATAAAGATGTAATTAATGAGATGAAGACCGGTCAATATAAACCGCTGATGGATGACATAAGAATTACACTGATAGACAGTAATGGAAAAGTGCTGTATGACAGTGAAGTTGATCCGGCAGCGCTTGATAACCATCTGTCACGGCCGGAGGTTGAGAGCGCAATAAAGAACGGAAGCGGTAAGTCGGTAAGACGTTCCGATACAATCATGAAAAATGTATTCTATTACGCAATGCGTCTTGATACTTCAGACGTCCTGCGCGTATCGCGTGAGAGCGGAAGCATGTGGAATATGTTTGGAACGATAATACCGTTCCTGCTGCTTATGATAGGAGTTATCTATGTGGTATGTAATGCCGTAGGATATTATCTTGTAAGGCAGATTATTGAACCTATAGAGAATCTGTCGAAGAATATGGATGCTGTTTCTGAGGCAGGAGTGTACAGTGAACTTCAGCCATTTGTCGAGACAATAAAAAAGCAGCATGAAGATATTATAAAAGGTTCAAAGATGCGTCAGGAATTCACGGCAAATGTGTCACATGAGCTTAAGACACCGCTTACGTCAATATCAGGTTATGCAGAGCTTATCGAGAATGGAATTGCGTCTAAGGACGATATACCGCATTTTGCTGAGGAGATACACCGCAACGCAAAGCGGCTTCTTACACTTATCAATGATATTATAAGACTGTCGGAGCTTGATGCTTCGGATCTTGTTCCTGCTAACGGAATAGACTGCATAGTGACGGATGGCACTGCATTTGTACAGGCATCTAATAATGATAAGAATAAGGGACGTGACGGTTATGAGCTTATCGAGCTTCATGAGCTTGCAAAGAATTGTGTAAATATGCTCGAGCTAAACGCAAAGAACCGTGACATTACTATCAGGCTTAGCGGATCTGAATGCAGAATATATGCCAACCGCGGGCAGATTGAAGAAGTTTTGTATAATCTGTGTGATAATGCAATAAGATATACTAATGCCGGCGGTGCGGTTGATGTGTCGGTGTACCGTGACGATACTAACTATAATGATAATGTTGTGCTTGAGGTAAAGGACAACGGAATTGGCATATCCAAGGAGCATCAGAAGAGAATATTTGAGAGATTCTACAGAGTAGACAAAAGCCGTTCAAAGCTCACCGGAGGAACAGGACTTGGCCTTGCAATAGTAAAGCATATTATATCACAGCATCACGCCAAGCTCGAACTTCATAGCGAGGAAGGCAGAGGAACCGATATCAAAATCATCTTTTAAAAGTGGACGTAGTATGATATTATATATGACATGTTGTGTGTAAATATGTAGTATATGCATTAAGCCGGTATCTGCCTGCATGCAGCGAAAGCGGAAGCCGGCAGATATTGCCTTAATGCTACACAAATATTAAACAGGAGTTAAAATCATGATTGAAATTATTAAAGCCATAATATTCGGTATTGTGGAAGGTATTACAGAATGGCTGCCTATAAGCAGTACAGGACATCTTATTCTTTTTGAAAAGATATTTGCATTTAAGAATGTTTCGGAAGGGTTCTGGAGCATGTTTGAAGTCGTTATCCAGCTTGGAGCGATACTTGCAGTTGTAGTTCTGTTCTGGAACAGTATTTTTCCTTTTACCAATAAGAAGGGAAGAGGCTTTAAGGATAGCGGAATATTGAGCCATCTTGACAAAGAGATTACGACACTCTGGTTTAAGATTGTTGCTGCGTGCATCCCTGCAATTATATTTGTGGTACTTGGACTTGATGATGTATGCGAAGCAATGTTCTATAATTATTTCTGTGTTGCAATAGCACTTATTGTATTCGGTGTTGCATTTATAGTTGTTGAGAACTGGAATAAGAATCGCACTTCAAAGATTAACTCACTTGGAGAAATCACATATCAGACAGCACTTATGATAGGTCTCTTCCAGCTTATAGCTGCGGTCTTCCCGGGGACATCAAGATCAGGAGCAACAATTGTCGGAGCACTTCTCATAGGCGTATCAAGAACTGTTGCTGCTGAGTATACATTTTTCCTTGCAATACCTGTTATGTTTGGAGCCAGCCTTCTTAAGATAGTAAAGTTCGGATTCAACTTTACGGCGATGGAAGCAGCGCTCCTTGTAATAGGAATGGTTGTAGCGTTTGTTGTATCGCTTTTTGTAATTCGGTTCCTTATGGGATATATTAAGAAACATGATTTCAAGGTGTTTGGATGGTACAGAATAATTCTTGGAGCAATAGTTCTTCTGTTAAGGCCTTAACATATGACGTGACACAGGCTGCAATGCTGCAATGGCGTTGCATGGCCTGTGTTTTTTAGTTCCTGAATATGCATAAAAAATATCCGGTGTGGGACAATATCTTCGTATGGCACTTTGTGCCTGCAGAATGGAGATCAGTATGGCGGATAATAAGGAATTTACAAGTATTAATAAGATAGAGAAGACAGGACAGGTGATACTTGATAACAATAAAGACGGCGCAAAGATACAGCTGATAACAATTATAGGGGAAGTTGAAGGTCATGATGTACTGCCGGCGACAAGCAAGTCGACCAAGTATGAGCACATTCTTCCACAGCTTGCGGCAGTCGAGGATAACAGCGATATTGACGGTGTGCTTTTTCTGCTCAATACGGTGGGCGGAGACGTAAGTGCGGGACTTGCGCTGGCAGAGATGATATCATCACTGTCGAAGCCTACGGTATCACTTGTGCTGGGGGATTCGCATTCTATAGGGGTACCGCTTGCGGTTGAGTGCGACTATTCATTTATAACCCCAACGGGAACGATGATCATACATCCGGTAAGAATGAGCGGGACTGTTATAGGTGCACCTCAGACGTATGATTATTTTAAGCTTATTCAGGACCGTATAGTAGGATTTATTGAAAGGCATACGGAATGCAGCCGGGAACAGATTGAACAGATGATGATGAATACAGGAATACTTACAAAAGACCTTGGAACGATACTGGTGGGGGAAGAGGCTGTTGATAAAAAGCTTATCTGTGAAGTTGGAGGAATAAGTAATGCAATCATCAGGCTCAGGAGTATGTGCGGTAAGGCTTGAACAGCCGGCCTGAATATCCGCCCTGAATATCCGGATAAAATAACATTTGCACACATTATCAGTTCATAGTATAATTATAGGGTTAATTTGAAGTAATAATTAAGGAGGAATTGATAATGGCTTCACCAAAGGCTGCTAAAAGCAGCAACAGGAAGACATCTTCAAAACCGGCTTCTGGAGGAAGGTCGCAGACTGGCACGAGAAGAAGCAAAAAAAGTACAAAAAAGAACGGAATAGATACAGCACTTCAGGATGAGATTTTTCTGCTTGTGGTAATTGCTTTTGCAGCGATACTTATACTGAGCAGCTTCAACCTTGCAGGAAGCTTCGGAGAGATAGTCAATGGATTTATGTTCGGCATGGTAGGAGTTGTTGAGTATGTTCTCCCTATAGTAATTGTCGCAGCAATATTTGTCATTATGGCCAACAGGCAGCTTGCAATAGTCAGAATCAAGTCGGCGGCAGCATTTGTGCTCCTTATGCTGATATCGGCATTTGCGCAGAAGATATCAGGCAAGCCTCAGATATCGTCGCCTGCCGGTGAGTTCTATAGCTATAGTGCGCAGTATAAGAGTGGCGGCGGACTCGTCGGAGGCCTTATATGCAAAGCACTTTCACCGCTTGGAACGGGCGGAACGGTAGTAGTGCTGCTTATTCTGATGATTATATGCATTGTAGTGATTACTGAACGCTCATTTATCAATGCAGTAAGAAGGAAGGGCGGACGGGCCCTCATGACTGCTAAGGATGATTATGAGTATTATCGTGAACATTCAAGAGATTACAGGCAGCGTCATGAAGAGGATATTGAACGCGAGGATGAAGAGTACCGCGAGCGTACGCAAAAGAGGCGTCAGGAACGTGAGCAGAAGGCGCAGGAACGCCGCGAAGCGGCAAAGGCTGCTCAGGAGGAAGCACAGAAGAAAAAGCGTACCAATAACAAGGTAAGCGGTGTTGTTCTCAATAATGAGCTGTTCAATCCAAAGCAGGCCCATGAGATGTCAGAACAGCTTCCTGACCTTGAAGAGATAACTCTTGAGCCTAACAATGAACCTGCCATGTTTGATATACAGGATGAATATTCTAAGGATATATTTGATCCGTCTGACAAACACGATACACAGACAGCGTCCGATAATAATATATCGAGGACTCCGGCATCCGATATTAATGAGATAAATGCCGACATAATGCCAAGGCCATCCCAAAAGGATGAGGATATACATAGTGCGAAGACAACGAATGCCGTTAATAGCAGCAATGACGCAACAGATCATGTTAATCAGGACAGAACCGGCCGTGATGTAAAAAAAGCACAGCCAAAGCAGGCAGAACCGGGAGAATCAACGGGATACAGATTTCCGCCTATAGATCTCCTTAATAAAAATACATCCAAGTCAAACAGCAATATAATGCAGGAGAACAAGAAGACTGCCATGAAGCTTCAGCAGACGCTTCAGAACTTCGGTGTGAGAGTTACTATTACCGACATAAGCTGCGGACCGTCGGTAACACGCTATGAACTGCAGCCGGAACAGGGCACCAAGGTCGCCAAGATAGTGTCGCTGTCTGATGATATCAAGCTTAATCTTGCGGCGGCAGACATAAGAATAGAGGCACCTATCCCCGGCAAAGCCGCAATCGGAATAGAGGTTCCCAATAAGGAGACCACAGGCGTTACGCTGCGTGAACTGCTTGAGTCACCTGAATTTAAGAATCATCCTTCTTCAATCGCATTTGCAGCAGGTAAGGACATAGGTGGTAAGACAATAGTTGCAGATATAGCCAAGATGCCGCATCTTCTTATTGCAGGTGCGACAGGTTCAGGTAAATCAGTTTGCATTAATACAATAATCATGAGTATATTATATAAGGCGGCACCTGATGAGGTTAAGCTTATAATGGTTGACCCGAAGGTGGTAGAGCTTAGTGTGTATAACGGAATACCGCATCTCATGATTCCTGTTGTTACAGATCCTAAGAAAGCATCATCGGCACTCAACTGGGCTGTCGCTGAGATGACAACAAGATATAAGAAGTTCGCAGACCTTAATGTAAGAGATCTTAAGGGATATAATGAAAAGGCAGCGTCGATGGATGTACCTGATGATGGTGTGAGACCTGAAAAGATGCCACAGATAGTTATCATCATAGACGAGCTTGCTGACCTTATGATGGTGGCACCGGGAGAGGTTGAGGATGCAATATGCCGTCTTGCACAGCTTGCAAGAGCCGCAGGCATTCATCTTGTTATTGCAACGCAGAGACCTTCTGTTAATGTAATTACAGGACTGATTAAGGCCAATGTTCCGTCACGAATTGCATTTTCAGTGTCGTCAGGTGTTGATTCAAGAACTATCATAGATATGAACGGCGCAGAGAAGCTCCTTGGCAAGGGTGATATGCTTTTCTATCCGTCAGGATATCCGAAGCCTGTCAGAGTTCAGGGTGCATTTGTATCTGATAAGGAAGTCAGCGCGGTTGTAGACTTCCTAAAAGATAACTGCACGGCTCCTTCGGCATATGATGAAGATGTTACCAATCAGATTAATACCGGAAGTGTGAGTCTGAATGCGTCTGCTCCTGATGATGACAGAGATGAATATTTTGTGGAAGCAGGTAAGTTTATAATAGAGAAAGAAAAAGCTTCTATTGGAATGC